>DAITMB010000003.1:0-63871 GCA_036835375.1 Bacteroidota bacterium | reverse complement strand
AAAAAAAGACCTCCCAAGCCCGAAGGCGTAGGAGGTCGTATGTAATCAGATTTGATAATCAGTAGTTCCAAAGGTGGTGCTCAAATTCCACCATTTTCTGCCGGCGATATTCAGCCTCTTGCAGCGTGATAGATCCTGCACCAGAGACATTGATAATAAAGCTGGAGAAAAGACGCAATTCAAATACTTCCCGAAGGGTCTTGTACTCCGCATCGTTGAAGCGATTCTTCCACTGAGCATTGTCCAATGCATCCTTCACGGCGTCGTTGTAAGCGATGACGCAGAGTGACTTATCTTCCAATACTTCACCTGGATCAGTCCAAATGATTTCGAAAAACTGGATGTTATAGACCATGTCAGACCGGACTTTGTCGAAAATTTGGTCTTCCACGAATTGGATCACATTCTCGAATGGAGCAGGATCGAAGTCGCCACCGCCAAGCATTGGCCCAGCTGCGCTGCCACCTAGATCGTCCCCAGGAAAATCGTCAAATCCATCGTCAGAGAAGCCATCGTCTTCGAAGCCACCTCCGCCAAAAAATCCATCGTCTTCACCGCCAAGCCCACCGTCTCCGCCAGCATCGTCAAAGCTTGCTCCAAAGCCATCGTCGAAACCATCGCTGGTAAACGCACCATTGAAGGTGTTGATCCGCTGGAGTACCTCTTCGTAGCTCAAAGGTGTCTTGAGGCTATCGGGGTGATAGGCAACAAAATGTCCTTCCTTCAAACCATTGAACAGTGCCATCACGAGGCCGTCCTTTTGAGCAAACTGAGACTCGTCCGTATAGAACTTGTTCTCGCGTTTTGTCAAAGGGACATTCATTTTCTCGCGGAGATCCAAACGATGGACCACCTTGCGACGCCAGAAATGATCATCTGGACGGATGTCGATCTGGGCCATGGAGCTGAGGCCAAAACCTGCCAGGAGTAAAGCGGTGATTGCGAATCTTCTCATTTCTTCCAAGTGAAAGAGTTACCGTACGACAAAAGATAAAGTCTTTTCAAGTTCGGTGAACCTAGGATCTGCGATACGCTCGTTTTTGAAGTTAATCCGATAAATATCTGTGATCTTGATGAACACCGTTGTACCTGGTCGGGACTGCCGTACTTCAGTTCCGAGGGGTACATTGATTGGTCTGGTCGCATCCGCACCATTGACGTTCACGGTGTTCACTTCCTGCGGGGGTCCGAGAGAAAGCTGGGCCAGAACTTTGATGGTGGAGATGGTATAACGTGAATCTTGAGGCAGCGAAGTTTTGAAGTCTTCATCTGGAACAAGGGCTACTTGCACATTTGATGTTTTGGGAACGGGAGCCCCTGTACTTCTCTGTCCGTTGATTCGGATGTCGATGCTGGGCTTTGGCGGTTGAATGACTTTGTAGGTCAAGTCGCCAATCTTCAGATTTTGACCGTTGGTATTGGAGTTGACCGTGACCACACAAGTACGAGCACTTGGCACAATCCTGAATTTGGTCTTCGCTTGCTGATTCGGGATGATCTCCGCGTTGGTTCCAGTGATCCGGGGATTGTAGGCCTCTCCTAAGGCAGGCACGTCAATATTCACATCATTGGCACATTTGGCATACAAAATCTGAATGGCCGCTGAAGTCACAACGATCTCTGGCTTACGCACGGTGAATTCTCCTTCAACGGAAAGGTCTTCAAATCCTCCGGTAGCTTTTGGTACCCGAATCATGGCCCGATAGCTCTGCTTGCCTTCATTTTTGTTAGCAGCAATGACACTGCCGGATGCTGGCACAGTCAACACGCCGATGCTCTTGTTGTCAGGATCGGGTGTGATACTTCCATTAGACGTAGAGAAGGTCGGGGTAATGCTCTCGGAAGATAATACAGCGAACAACCGTGCCTTGAACTGCAAGCCTGCCGGAACAATCACAGCATCGGGGGCAACGAGTCCCACGACCTTGTCAGCTTTGAAAGTAGCAACCCCAAGTCGCTCGTTCAAGATGTCAAGTGCCTTCTTCTGCTTTTGCAATACGTCGAGTTTGATAGCCTCCAGAGTCGCCATGTTGGCGATGACAGGCCCCTCAAAAGTGTAACGTTCCCAAGTCTTGTTTCCTCCATCTTGCAACATCTCAGGATCGGGATCGTGAGTAAGAAGCTCTTTACTAAGATCGAGTCTGCTGCTTGCTCGGCTGTTTCCAGCGGAGTCGAGTCCAGACTTGATCTGGGAGTTGTGAAGGTCCACAATGTATTTTACGTAGTTGTCAAGCTGTCCGTGAAGCACGAATCCTTGTCCATCGCCACGCTTATCATTCTGTTCTTGCGCCTTGCCTTTGCCCATCCAATACTGGAGGTTGGCCTCGGTCTCATCCTTCTTCAACAACTTGCCAGTCTCAGGATCTACTCCTGCGATGGAGTCCTGCATGACGCGAATGTGATTGTCAAGGATCGCAAGGATCTCAGCTGTTTCACCGCGGAGGGCATTGATAGTATCAATCAGGCCCAAATTTTTGACAACTCCCGTCTTCTTTTCCTCATTAATCTCCGCCAACATCGCAGACATGAAGTCGTTTGCATTTGATTTTGCTTCCACCGAGGACTCGAACAATTTCCGTTTGATATTTTCAAACGCATTGAGGATTTCGGCGGAAACGTTCATCGCCAGAAGCGCGAGCAACACGAGGTACATCATGTTGATCATCTTCTGCCGAGGAGACATTTTTCCTGAAGCCATTTTCTTTCTCGATTTAGAGGTGAATAGTCACTGAATGATGTGAGAGAAAGGTCCCGAAGGATTATTTTGCCCCCCCGGACATGGCGTTCAACATGTTGCCATAGACATTGTTGAGGCGCTGTAGGTTGTGGTTAAGAGATGCCATGCCAGTTTTGTACTGCTCGGCATCCTTACTTGCATCCACCATACTTTGCATGGCCTCAGTCATGGTTCCGTAGAACTGATTGAGAGATTTCAAGTGAGTCTTGGCGTCCTGAAGTTCCAATTCGTAGATGGAGTTCAAAGAGCTCAAGTTTCTAGTGATTTCCTGTACTTGAGTGTGGTAGGCCCGAGCGTCGGTTGCAGCATTGGCAAATCCACTCATAGACTCCACAGCCACAGAGTAGCTTTGATTGAGCGAATCAATTTTTCCAGAGGCGGTGCGAATTTTTTCTGCGTAGTCGTTGGTAGCGCCAGCGGCATCAGCGACGACAGAGAGTTTGCCTACATTGTCATTCAGTCCAGAAAGTGTGTGAGAAAGATCACCAAACACAGATCCATCGAGTTGCGATAAAGATTGTGTCCAGCTTGTGTCTGGAAGTTCTGCTGCCACAGCGTTTGGATCTTCGAGCTGTGGATAAACTTTTTCCCAAGCGTAATCATCTGCAGGGGGATCAAAAGCAGAAATAATGAATACGAATGCTTCAGTAAACATCCCAATGATGAGCATTTCATTGGCGCCGTTCCAGTGAAGGATCTTAAACAAGGCACCCACAATCACAACGGCTGCGGCTGCGCCATAAATGAAGTTAAGCACCAATACACCGGTACGAGACTTAAGACCTTTTTTCTTTGCCATTTGAACGTTCCTTTAAGTTTGCTTTTTGTTGCCTGATGGTGATGGTAGTCACAGAGGAGAAGGGGTGTAACCCGTTTGGCTACACCTTTGAAATTCATACTTGTCAAAACAAAGGCCAAAAAATCTGGAGAATTAGAAGCCACTCACGGCTCCAGATCGACCGATGACGGTCATGGCACAACGGAATCCGATAAAAGCTTTGGCGGTGTCGGCATACTCATAGGTGCGAGTACCATTGGAGAGGAAGTAGCCGATATCTTTCCAAGAACCGCCGCGGATCACTTTACGAAGCTTCACGCCAGAACCTGGCTCACGCTTGTCCTGAGAAATGCGGGGATTGTAGTACACTGGGTTGAGGTCGTGTGCATAAGAATAACCTGACTCTTCGAAGTCGTCTTCACACCACTCAGCAGCATTCCCTGGCATATCATATAGGCCATAATCATTGGGGAAGTAAGATCCTACAGGCGCTGTGTATTCGAAGTTATCGGCAATATAATCGCCACGACCTGGCTTAAAGTTGGCGAGGAAACATCCTTTGGAATTGCGGAGGTAAGGCCCTTCCCAAGGATAGAGCTTATGCTCATAACCGCCACGTGCGCCATATTCCCACTCAGCTTCGGTAGGGAGCCGAAAACGAGGCATTGGGGCCAATTCTTTCTCTTCACGATACTGATTCAAGTGTGCGGTTCGCCACTTGCAAAATTCTTGCGCAGCATACCAGTTGATCCCTACAACGGGATACAAATCGAAAGCTGGGTGCCAGAAATAATTTTCCATCAGCGGCTCGTTGTAAGCATAGACAAAATCGCGAATCCAGACACTCGTGTCAGGAACGATGATTTCCGCCAAGCGTGGGTCAATCGTATCGAGCGCACCGTTTTCCTGCACCGCATTTGTTTCTTCAGCACCGGGGCCGTACACAAATTGACGATACTGGTTGTTGGTGATTTCGTACTCATCCATGAAATACGCGCTGATCGTAATTTGCCGGTTATGGGCAATCTGCGAATAGGGTACATCTTGGTCGTTTTGGCCCATGTGGAAGCTGCCGGGGGGGATATATACCATACCCATAGGTTGGTATTGATCCCACTCTGGTCTGTCCATTACGCCAGTAAGCTCACCGTGGTGACCTGTACCTTTGCCGCCGAACAGCCCGCATCCTGTTGCGACGAAAGACAGGAGAGTGAGTGTGAAGAGTGCCTGTTTCATATCTGCGCTCAATTTCAATAGGTAAGCAGTTTGTTGAGATTGAAATGGGAGGTGTGGGATTGCCCAATAGTCCCACGATTAAAAAGTCGAAGAGTAGTTCACTCGGGAATTATTACGCTAGTTTAGAAAGAATATTGAATCTGGCGAAAGTAAAAACACCTGTTTTTTAACAAGGGGGAAATACCTCTTCGCGAATCCTCATCGAAAACGAATCATCGGTCATCCACATTGTCCAGAATGTCCTTTACTTTTCCTGCCTCGGATCCTTTCGTAGGGAAGGTAAATGAGATGATCAACTCATGGCTAGAGACATCCCGAAGTGCATTCAGAGAACTCAATGTATAGTCGTAGGAGTACGCTATGAAGGTTCTGTCCAACACATTGACGCCAAAGATGGCAGAAAAGGAATCGTTGAAAAACCGATAGGACCCACCAAACACGACAGGCTTATAGTTCCAGTAGAGCGAAAGATCTGCTTGCGGAAGCCCTGTCCCATCGTATCGAAGAAACACCTGGGGATCGATACTCGACTTCTTGTTGATCTCGAGGGAATAGCCTGCGCTGAGGTAAAATGTGCGCGTTACCTTCGATTCCATACCTGATGTCGATAATAATAAGTCGTCGATGGAGGGTTCCAGAAGGTCCTGACCCGAGATTCCAACGAAATATCTGTCGTCAGCTCCCCTAAAAAAGATTCCCGCGCCGAGACTCGGGACGATGAGGCTGGCATTGTATTGCCCCAGGGGTACTCGAGGGTCTTCATCTCCGAAGTACTGCCAATTAGCATTCAACGACTTTTGCAACATGCCCCCGTTCACTCCAAAGCTGAGGGTATTTCTCCCGATGGGCTGGTGGAAGGCATAGGCCACGTTGAGTCCCGTAGTGGTGAGGGGGCCGAGCTGGTCGCTGAGAATAGAGGCACCGAGGCCAGAGCTGATGCTCTCTATGGGACTGTGAAAATTGATCGCGGAGAGATTAGGCCCTCCGTCAATTCCTAACCACTGAAGGCGGCCTAAGAGGGTGAGATTCATCCCATCTGCCAGGCCTACCTGCCCTAATCCTGCCGCCGCAGGATTATAGACAAAGCGGTTGTAGTTGTACATGGTGTTCTGCACAAAAACTTGTGCAGTGCCAATAGAATAGACCCCAGCCACAAGAAGGAGGGTCAGCGCAAGGTTTCTCATATCTACCACGTGACGGTGATTTCGGATCCTCTAAATCTCCGTATATTTTCCATATAAACCAAACAAGGAGGTTTTCAGGTTAGGGGAATGGCGTTTTTCAGCCCGAGTAATCAGGGTCTTGTCGATCCTTTCCCCTATGAATGAAGCCGGGCAAAAAAGTTACTCTTTAGATCCCTGAGA
This sequence comes from Bacteroidota bacterium, assembly GCA_036835375.1. Taxonomy (GTDB): domain Bacteria; phylum Bacteroidota; class Bacteroidia; order J057; family J057; genus JANQTF01. The sequence goes on along the minus strand of DAITMB010000003.1, from coordinate 57,756 downwards.
TCATTGAATTTCTTGCCCTGTCTTCTTCAAGTACGCTTCGATGGCTGCGATCATGGAAGTCGCGAGGTGTCCCTCGACATCAATTCGAAGTCCAGCTTCCAGCGCAGCCTGAGCTGTGGTGGAACCGAAGACCGCGATGCGGGTGTCATTTTGTTTGAAATCAGGGAAATTCTTAAACAAGGACTCAATCCCAGAAGGGGAGTAAAAACAGATCATGTCGTAGAAAATGTCCTTTAAGTCCGACAAATCGGAAGACACCGTGCGATACATGACTGACTCTGTCACAGAAATATTGGCTTGCTGGATGGCCTTGGTCAAATCATTGCGGGTCACGTCGCTACAAGGGAAAAGGTATTTCTCCTTTTTGTGCTTTTGGATCAGCGGCATGAGGTCCATGGGCGTGCGCTCGGCCACGTGGATTTTTCGCTTGCGAATGACGATGTACTTGTGCAAGTATTTGGAGATAGCCTCCCCCACGCAGAAGTAGCGGGTTTCGGCTGGCATCTCGATCCTCATTTCTTCCATGAGGCGAAAAAAGTGATCGGCACCTACCTTACTGGTAATGATGATGGATCCAAAGTCCAGTGGGTTGATTCCCTGCTTGCGAAATTCGCTGACGCCTACTCCTTCGACTTGAATAAACTTGCGAAAGTCGATGGTGATGCCCCATTTGTTGGCAATCCGGGCGTAGGGGTTATCAGCTTCTGTGGGAGCCGGTTGAGAGATGAGAATTCTTTTGACGGGCTTTATCACGACCTGTTCGCTCATATTCTGGTCAGGGTTGTGGAATGTTGCCTTGGTGAAGGAAGAGTCGGCCATTGATGATGGCCATGGGATGAAAAGGTCATGTCGTCGATCTGGCGAGGGCGCGAAGCGAGGATTCCCCAGGCCGATCCAGTAAGTTGAAGTTGTTGCCCTGTGATTCTTGCTTGGTAGGAAGCGAGTGTCTTTTGTGGTGGGCTTGGTCTTTAGCTTTGAACTTATTCCCCTTTACGACAGCATTTAGGCGGTCTTATCAAGAGTCAGAAATCGCGCAGGTTGTAGGAGCATACCAGCTTGATGTTTCATGGTGGGACTGCGTGGAATGAACGGCTGCCCTTAGTCATTGGTGCTCATTAGACAAAAGAGCCTTTGGCTGGAGAACCCTGGCTACAGGCTAATCTTTGTGCGCGAATGGTCACCATAAAATCATGTAGGGCAGAACTTTCAGGCTGCAAATATACAAAAAAATCGCCCCTGTGGAAAAGCCGTAAAATTGTTGCAGACCTGCCCGGGTGGCCAGTGTTAACCGCAAAAGGTGAAACACCAAGAGAATTCCTCCGAGCCACGCACCCATTACCCCATATTCTGGATACAAAATGGTCGCTGCCCACGGTAGGCCAATGAGATAGATCACCGGAAAGGTTGCCAGCATATCTAGTCGCACCACAGCCAGGGTAAATTGTGAAATGCCAAATGCGAATGCAGTTGCTGAAGCCAAGATGTAGCGCAGCAGATCCATGAGTGCTAAAAGTAAGAACCCGCGGAGCATCAAGCCGCCGATGCTCTGCCCCTCACTCATCCAGTTCCAAGCGATGCCCGGGGTCACCTCGGGGCGGAGATTCAACCACAAGCCCTGGTCTTTCATCATCATGATCATGAGAGAAATCGCCGAGGTCCACAAAATCCACCTGGCGAGAATCCACAACCAAAGTGGTCCCGGAAGGCTGGCGGCAAGGTCCCCCACTGCCTCCGCAGTCCATCTGCCTGGCCAAAGCCAGGACATCTGAAGTTGATACATTCCCGGAAATACCATTCGGATGAACAATAGAAAAAGGAGTAGCCCCAACAACAGAAACACGATGCTTTCTCGCCCCGCAGGCTCTCCCGGCAATTGAACCAAAGTGTCCAGCGACAGCCAGACCCCGTAGTTTTGGGTTCGATAGGCATTTCGGTCCAACCAGTACGCTTCTGGGATCGGTGACATGCCAGAAGCCATGGGATACCAAGCGGTCCATATCACCCGGCCTTGTCTCGGAATCTGAGCCACCTCAGTCAATCCATAAAAGGCGCACAGCTTTCTCAAACGGCGATCGGCAGGGAAGGGGAAAAAGATGTGTTTGATCTGAAGATCGAGGACAGGCTGTAAGGTGAGAAGTGCTTCTAAGCCATCGAAGTCCCATCCCGAAGTGCGATAATAGGCCGGGACGATGGCGACAGAATCTGCCGTCAACACTTGGGGGAGGGCTGGGAGTTGATATACCTGGGCTTGTTCGGGCGTGAGCAGCAAAATCGGAGGGGTGATCCATAAGGCAGGTTTGGGTGACATGGGTTCTGCCGGAGCGAGACGCAAAGTCATGCTCAGGCGAATGTTACCCTGCCGCCAAATTTTCATTGGGATGCCCATCATCCAAGCATCTCCTCTACATTTTTTGACGCCCCAGAATTGATCGTTGATGACCATTTCCGCTTCCCATGCGACGCCTTCGATCCATATATATAAGGTGTCAGCATCCAGCCCGCTCAGCACAGTGTCCTCCAACTGGACCATTCGGTAGAAAACTTGCTCCTCTTGTCCTTCGGCACGCCAAGGAAAGACCACGCGCTCTCCCAGGTCCGTGGCCCATCCGGCAGTAATGTTGGCGAGTGCTTCTGGAAAAAGTCGATCGTCTGGCCACAGCAAGTGTTGCTGGCCCATCAAGCCAGTTGGCGGGTACAAGAGTCCGCAAAACAAGACAGTGCAAAGGAACAGACCTTTTTTCGGCATAGGATACACCCCTTCATCAAGTGGATGGCGGCCCACCCGTGAATGATTGATAGTGCACTAGATGGAGCACTTGGAAGATAGCTACGAGGGTAAAGTTAGGGAGCGAAGGCAGATCTTCCCGCATTTTTTCGAAATTGTGGTGTCGGCTATCAGATGATGTATCCTTGTTCGCTTATTCATGCAATTATTTCTCGCTCATATTCCCGATCCCCTTCAGGCTAGTCTTCAAGCAGAAGAAGCCCGCCACTGTGTCAAGGTCCTTCGACACCAGGTCGGAGATGAAATCATGGTGATGGATGGCTGTGGGATGGCGTACCGTGCCGAGATTTCGGCCATGGAGAAGATGGCAGTGAATCTACGATTGCTAGAAGCTTTTCCGGAATATGGCGAAGCGCCCGTACGAATGACGTTGGTATTCTCTCCTCTTCGACTCAAGGATCGCCTCGAGTGGCTCGTAGAAAAAGCAGTAGAACTGGGGGTGAGTCGGTTGATACCGGTCCATTGTCATCACACCGATAAGTATAAGTCAAGTATCAAAAAGGAGCGGTTGGAAACATTGATTTTGACGGCTACGAAGCAGTGTCTCCGTTCTCGGATTCCGGTGCTTGAAGACACCATGAGCTGGGGAAGGCTGATGAAATCAGGGCTTCCCGAACAGGGGTTGGCCTATCTAGCCCAGGCAGAAGGCGAAAAAGCATTGTCATCATTTGCGAAGGATATTCAGGCAGCAACTGAGATGTGTCTCGCTATTGGTCCAGAAGGAGATTTTTCTTCAATAGAAATAGAGGAGGCCATGGCGGGAGGTTGGCAACGCGTACATTTGGGCACACAACGGCTTCGGTCTGAGACCGCCGCAATGTTTGGTCTATCGGTCTTCAAAATGATCAAGGGATTCTGAGTCTGGTAGCTGGTCGAAAAGAGAAATTTGTCCAAGGTTCCATTTTTGGTTATACTTCTTTTGCAGATCGACACCGGGTGAGCAGATTTTCCTTTTTATCTTGGTAAATCAATGCCTTAGGTTCCGCTGGGTTTTCGTAGAGGGGAAGCATCGGTCTTGGATTCGGGGAGTAAATTCAAGGAAAGCATATAGAAATGAGCGTGAGCCTTCAGGAACAACAAGCTGCAAAGGGGCTGGAGGAGCTTCGGGAACTCTTATTGGCGGAGGATCGGGAGAGCCAAGCCCTGCTCATGGAGCGATTTGCTGAGATGGAAGCGGCTTTGGGGGATGACAAGGCATTCGCCACGCGGCTCACGCCCTATCTGGAAGGGCAAGTGGAGATGATGCAGAAGAATTTCCCGAAGCTTTTTGGGAAATTCATGGGACCGGCCATCAAGCGGCAAATTGAAGAGGAGCGGGACGTCATCATTGATGCCCTTTATCCCATTATCGGCAAGATCATTGGCAGATACCTTAAAGAAGAAATTCGTCGCATTTCGGAAGGTCTCGATAAGCGCCTCAAAGACCCATTTTCCTGGTCCACCATTCAGCTTCGCTTCAAGTCCTGGTTCAGTGGCATTTCTTACGAAGAGCTTCTCTTCCGGGAAATGGCCAGCCGCCAGCGCCTCGAAGAGGTGTTTGTGATTCAAAAGGACACGGGCCTGGCGATGGGGCACTATGCCCTGCACGAAGTCACCCGGTCGCAGATGGTGGCGGGAATGCTCACTGGGATCAAGAACTTTTTGGAGGATGCTTTCCAAAAAAATGGCCAGGAACTAGATACCCTGGAATACGAGGATTATCACATCAAGATTTTTAGCTTCTCCCATTTTTACATCGCTACGGTCATAGAAGGAGCTCCGGACGTCGAGTACGCCAGATTTCTTCGCACGCATGTAGAGGTATTTTGTGCCGAACATCCGATATCAGCAGATGAATCTGTGACCCAAGTGCTTCAGGATCGTCTATCTCATGCCTTACAATCCCATTTTGATGGATTCAACCAAAGTAGGAATCAGTAAAAAAATTGCCCTGCTCGGGAGTCATGCGGTGGGAAAAACATCTCTCATCAGTCGATTTGTGACCCGGGAATTTTCAAGCGAATACCTCACGACCATTGGCCTTCGGGTGGACCAAAAGCTGGTAGAAGTAGAGCAAACGCGTGTAGAACTGATCATTTGGGACATTGCCGGACAGGATGACCCCGTCAGAATTCCGCAATACTATCTCAACGGGGCACACGGGTATATTTTTGTGATTGATCTCTCCCGGCCATCAACCTGGGAGCCGATGACTCACCAGCTTCAGGTCTTGGAAGCCATGATGCCCAAGGCCAAACGCCTCCTCGCGGGCAACAAAATGGACTTGCTCTCTCAGGCAGAGCTGCAACGCATGCAGGAGCAAGTTCCCCTTGATATTTACACCAGTGCCCTCACCGGGGACCACGTCGATGAGATGTTTCAACGGTTGGCTCATATCCTGATTCAAGATGAATCTTAGAGAACTCAAATCTTTGCTCCTCGTCGATACACAGTTAATTGTGTTTCGGAAGAGTGGCATCATGCTGGAAAGCTGCCATTCTCTCACCAACCTCCAACCTTGGATCGGTCATTCGCTCTACGAATCCATTCCGCTGCTCCGCAGCATGAGAATGGTCTTGGAGCACTTGTCGGTGGAGACCATCGACATCCCTTCAGTAGATTTTGTGTTAGGCCAGCGCCAGGGATATTATGACTTTCGATTTAGCCTCCATCCCGAAGATCCAGACCTGATCCTGTGGCTCATCAAGGACCAAACGAGGATTTACCAATCCTATGCTGGCATTCAGCAAGAGCGAAATGTGCTTCGAATGGAGAAAGAATACCGTGAGCGCGGCAAAATTGCGTAGCGATCACAAAAGCAGGATCATGTATCAAGCTGTTCTCTCCTCTATTTCCTACTTCTCACGCGAATGAGTCGCTTATCTGACGAAGGGCCGCAGGACGCAAGACCGAGTCGTTTCGGTGAATTCAGAAGTTTGGGACTTCACAAAATTTCATGGAAAACGTTCTTGTGGCGGCTGCTCACTTTTCCTTTTGTGACGCTGTATGGGGGCTGGATGAAGGGCCGCCGCACATGGTACCAGCACCATCCCGACCGAAGATATCGCGCCCCGGTTCCTGTGATTTCCGTCGGAAATATCTCTACGGGAGGCACAGGCAAGACACCCCTGGCCATGTGGCTCATATCGCATTGTCTGGATCAGGGCTTTCGGCCAGCGTATCTCAGTCGGGGATACGGCCGTCGCACGAGGGGCTATCTGCGCGTGAACCCTGCGATGTCGAGCGCTGAGACAGGAGACGAAGCCCTGATGGTGTCGCGGCGATTTCCTGACAGCTTGGTCGCAGTGTGTGAGTCCAGAAAAACAGGGATGAAGCGATTGATGAAGGAGGGAAACCCCGATTTGATCATTCTGGATGATGCCTTCCAGCATTTGCGGGTGTGCCGCGACCTAGACTTGGTGCTCTTGGATGCAACCCGAATGCCGGATGAGGACCATCTGTTGCCGAGGGGAAGATTGCGGGAACCGCTCTTTACCCTTTCAGTTGCAGACATGCTGCTGGTCAACCGTGTCGAAAGCGTCGAGGCATGGCGGGCGCTTCAACTCCGATTATCTCCTTGGGCGAAGCCTGTGCTTGGAACTCAGGTCAAGGCTGCTTGGATTCAGGCCCCTGACGGGCAGAAATCGAACATGGCCCAATGGCAAGGCCAATCTGTTGTCTTGTTTTCAGGCTTAGGAAATAATGCCTCCTTCCACCGAGTAGCCACAGATGCGGGAATGGTCGTGGTTGCCCATGTGTGCTTTGGCGACCACCATGTATATCGTCCCAGAGATGAACGCCGGATCGGCGATGCGCTACGCGCCTTTCCTACGGCGAAGTTGCTTACCACCGAAAAAGACAAAGCCCGCTTGCATTTGCAAGCAGGCTCTGATTCATTTTTTCAATCAAGATTATTCACCCTCTATCTTGATCTGGTGTGGCTGAATCCGCCAGGAGCACTGACAAGTCGCATTCAAGAGCTGGTCAACACCTCCCAACAAGCAGTTTCTCAACGGCACGATCATCTCAACAGCGATCTCAACGACGGTGAAAGATGAATACCCCTCCCTCATCGCCAACATTGAGGAGCGCATCCCCTCGAGGATTTTGGGAGCTATTTCGCTGGACCAATTCTGATACAGACTCGATCATGTCATTGGCGCGCACCTTTTGGTAGCTGGTGGATTTGAGGAATAGAATGAGATTTCGCGCAAAAGGGCTATTTTCTCCTGGCTGGCCATCCCACACTTTTTCAATGTCTCCAGACGTGAATGCCCAGCGAGATTTGTTGGCTTCGTTGATAATGGCGCCTCTGGCGTGAGCAAACAAAGAACCGGCGTAGCAGGCATCTGCAATGAGGAGCGTGTGGCGAGAATTGATGGTGCGGAGGTAGTCGTGAATGGTCGAGTTTCGGATAAAGTCGGGCACTTTGTTGAGTCTCGCATTGGAAGGAACCCAGTAGCCCAGACCCGCGCCGCTGTCATAGAAACCATGCCCGGCATAGTAAATGAGCAAGTTGTCATTGTTGCCAATTTTGTCTTGCAGCATTTCGAACAGCTCCAGAATATTTTCGCGCGTCGCTTCTTCATTGAACATCGTGATGACATTCGCCGCGTCAAACTGGTAGAGATTGGTGAGGGTGCTCGAAAGGTCATTGCAATCTCTCACTGCATTATGCAGGGTGTTCCAATACTGATAGCGATTGATGCCGATGAGCACGATGTAGTTTTTTCCTCCATACTCATTGACCGAGCTGGTGGAAGTAGGATATGGCTGGTAGGTAAATGCAGGGTTGGTGGGTCCCGTAGGTAGGGGCTGATAAGTGGAAGGCGGCACAGCCGGATCTTGATAAATCAAAGCAAATTGAACTGTCGAAATGTTGCGAAAGCGGTCTAGCGCCACGATCTCGACCGTTGTGTTGTTATCCCGCATTTGAAGGGAAGCGATGAAAGTACCATCTGGTGTGGGGCGGACCGTCGTGCCATTGATCTTGAGTTCGGAAATGCCAGATACATCAAATACTTTGCCCTTGATCACTTGGCTCCGGTCATTCACGGTGATAGGTCCTTGCTGAAGCACAGGAGAGCTTAGGGTGATTTCGGGTCCCGTATTGTCCACAGTTCTGATCTCCGAGATGCGGAGATTGTCCACCTCGATGGCCATGTTGCCGCCAATGGAGAATCCAAAGTCATTGCCATACAACTCTCTCGCTGACATTTGGCCCACGAGCTCTTCGTTGATGAAGAAATACCATCTTTCAGCTACCTTTCTCACCATGAGGGAGTTGTAGGAATAGACGGTGATGTTGCGACATGGCTGCCAGCCTTGCAAATCAAAGGAACGCTGGTTTCGGACTTCGATGATGCGGAAGTTACCGCGTGGCGTAATGAGAAAATTGAACTCATTGCCGCGCATGTCCCGACCAAAAGTGAGGCCCATGGCACTGGTCTCTTCTCCCTTCACATAGCGCATCCGAATTTCGATCTCATAATTTCCCGTGTGATTCATCGGGATGGATCGGCGCTTGGTGTACACACGGTCGGTGAGGGTTGCTAAATAGAAGTCACCTTCTCTGATTTCTTCTTGGAGCATGGATTGACCGAGATCCCATGCGTTGCGGTTGTCTTCGAATTCGTCGAAAAAGGCATTTTGTTTATCCCTCCCGGGGATTCCAAAAAAATCAGTTGGCTCCCATGCGCTACGATATTCTTGGCCCAACAGGGGAGGTGTTGTCAGAAATAGCAGAGATAAAGCAAGGAAATAAGAAAGGCGGATCAGGGAAAAGAACCTCTTCATGGTCATTAAAAAAATTAAGCTGATTTGCCAACGATTCATGCCAAAAATGGAGCCCGGGGGAAAGGCTGGATAGTGCGCAAATGGCCAAATGTGACGAATTTTTGGACTATCCACGAATGAATTATACCAGTCACTAAAATTACCAAAAACTATTCAGTTTTGAAACCAATAATCAAGACTTTCTAAGGCATTACTGAAATGAGGGAGAAGCAAGTTCAATGAAACGATTAACCTGCCTGAATCCGCTCCAATTGCCGCAAAATCCATCGGATGGTATCCACGCCATCGGCGAAATCGTGTATATCGGGGGACTGAGATTGTCCGTAAGGAACGTCTTTGCCCACGATGCACTGGATCTGGTCCTGATGCTGAAGACAGTGTAATTCTGCCTCTTCCAAACTATTTAGTTCCAGTTCGTGAATGACTGCCATCGCAGCATATTTCAGGTTTTGTGAAGGAACGCGCAGGATGGAGCCCATGTCGAAAAACGGCTCACGCATCATGCTTTTTCTTACACGTTCGATCAAATAGCGTTCCAGATATAGGGGATGTAGCCGATCTATGGGAAAGCTACGTAGGCTTTCTTCCCAATTTGTCTTGGAAAATCCTGGAAGCAGTAGCGCATGACTCACGTTTCGACAGCCGAGCCCATTGTAGGAAAAGATGTCTGATTGAAGGGCCATTAGGTCTTCCTGGGTGGTGTCAGGGCCGATCAGTGCGACTGAAAAACGGTTTTTTCGTATCAAATGTGGGATGTCTCCATAGCTATCTTTCAGGTGCCGAGCGGTATTGTTGCTCCCTGTGGCAATCAAGAGATCCGTCTTCGGGAGATTTCCACTAAGGTGAAAGGTTTTCCCTATTTCCGGCAACTTTTCACACCAGGCATCCCGAATCCAAGTGATCAGGACCTTGTCTTGTGTCGCAGGTTTGAGATAAAGTTGTTGTCCGCTCAACAACACGCAGAGCACATCGTGAAAGCACACCAGCGGCAAGTTGCCTGCTGCGATCACACCGATTTTGACGGGGGAAGATGTCGTCTTGGGATAGCGATTCAGAAATGCAGCGAGGGAGTCGGGCTCCAGCCATCCTCGAAGGGCGCTGAGACTCTGCCGGATGTCAGCTTCAGAAAACCAGGGATTGTCAGCGATCGCTTGTGCCAACACCTTGCTGGGCAATGCGTCGGGATTCAGGATGGGCTGAAGCAGCGTCAATCGATCTATCCAGTTGCTGTCTAGGGCCATGTGTCAACAAAATGAGCGTGAAATGGATAAAAAACGTAGCACGCCACACCAAGGAACAAAAATTGGCGTGATGAATCGGTCTTTCACTCAGACCGAGAATCCCTTGTGATGAGCAAAGAGAAGCATCTTCTGGTTGAATGGCCTTCAAAACTTACCCAGAGCGAGAGACACATCATAGAACATCTTAGGGGAAACAATCGTATTTTTGCAAAGTTATCCAATGCCTTTATCAACCATTCGACTTCAAAACTGCTGAACATATGGCCATTATCATCACTGACGAGTGCATTAACTGCGGTGCCTGCGAGCCAGAGTGTCCAAATACAGCGATCTATGAGCCGGGTGTGCCTTGGAAGTTTTCTCAAGGTACAGGACTCAAAGGTCAGCTGGATTTTGGCGATGGCAACGTGGTGGATGCAGATGAGGATCAGGACCCTGTGTCAGATGAGGTGTACTACATTACGCCCTACAAATGCACCGAGTGCACGGGCTTTCATGAAGAACCGCAATGTGCAGCAGTATGCCCTGTGGATTGCTGCGTGCCTGACCCCGAATACGTCGAGACTGTAGAAGAACTCCTCGCCAAAAAGGAGTGGATGCACCTATGATTCGTTCCAGGAGGTATCCATTGTTAGTGCCGCTTCCTGAGTCTCCACAGAGGGATTTTTTCTCATCTCAAAATGATAGAGCGCTCTTCGGGGCGCTTTATTTGTAAAGGAATGGCACAAAAACCACCCAAGATCGCTTATTGCACGAGGTCGAAATGAGAGATTGCGAGGCTTTGGGGTATAATTTAAGTGATCTTTTTCCAGCTTTAGGCTATTTTTCCTGTATGAAGGAGCCCTACCAGATCGTCATTGGACTGGAAATCCACATCCAGATGCTGACCCGGCGCAAATTGTTCTCGACCGAAAGTGCGGGGCAGACCACGTCCCCCAACACACAGGTATCAGTGATCACTTGGGCACATCCGGGGGTGTTGCCGCAGCTCAACACCGAGGCCCTACGTCTCGGGGTGCGTATGGGGCTTGCCACGCATTGCGAGATCGACCGACACAGTCGATTTGCCCGAAAGCACTATTTCTATCCGGATCTTCCGAAAGGATACCAGCGTACTCAAAGCGATCGACCACTCTGTCGGGAAGGGTATCTGGACATTTGGGTAGATCGGGCTTGGCAGCGAATCGCCATTGAGCGCATTCACGTGGAGGAGGATGCAGGAAAAAGCATTCACGACCAAGATCTCAGCGCCTCTTTTGTGGACCTCAATCGGGCAGGAACTCCGCTGCTGGAACTTGTCACGCGACCAGAATTGCACAGTATCCAGGCAGCAGTCTCTTTTCTGGCGGAGATCCGCCGCATGGTGCGATACCTCGGCGTGAGCGATGGCGACATGGAAAAAGGGAACCTTCGCTGCGATGTGAATGTGTCCTTAAGAGCCAATGCACAGGCTAAGCTCGGCACACGGGTGGAGGTCAAAAACATCAATTCGTTCAGCTTTTTACAGCGAGCCATCGAGTTCGAAGTGGCTCGCCAAACGAAGTTGTTGGATGCAGGAGCATCTGTGCAGCAAGAGACACGGGCCTTTGATGCGCGAAATGGGAGCACCCTGCCCATGAGAAGCAAAGAGAATGTGCAAGACTATCGCTATTTCATAGAGCCAGATTTGCCGCCTTTGAACTTGCCGGAGCAGTGGCTGAAGGAAGCGCGCGCGCTCGTGGTCACTTTGCCCATGGCGCGGTGGAAAGTCTATACCGAGTCCTATGGAATCGGAGAATCGGAGGCTATGGCGTTGGTCGAAGACCGTCATCTCAGTGACTTGCTCGAATCATCTATCGCAGAGGGCTGTCCGCCTCGCCCAGCAGCCAATTGGTTGCTGGGTCCGATCAGTGCGGCGCTGCACCAAACGACCTGGACCTGGGAGCAGATTCCACTGTCCCCTGCTGCATTGGCCGAACTTATCGATTTAGTCGAGACGGGGGCAGTGAGTCACCACGATGCCAAGGAGAAGTTGCTTCCTGCACTACTTGCAACTCCTTCGCTGAGCGCCAGCGCCTTGGCTGATCACCTTGGCATCAGGCTAGTGTCCCAAGCGGGCAAGATCGCGGAGATCATGCAGGCCATCATGGCTGCGCATCCCGAAGAGGTGCATCGCTATCGAGCTGGCAAAAAAGGTCTTTTGGGCTTCTTTGTCGGCAAAGTTATGCGCGAACTGGGCGGAGGAGCCGACCCCAAAGAAGTCAATCTGGGCGTCGTGGCGGGATTGGAATCGGGACAATGAAGGTTTTTTTGGCGAATATTGGGCTGAGCTATTAATTTCGTTCAGAGATTTGTCTCTTGACACTGCTCTTGACTTAATTTTTGGCAATGTTTTTCGCGCAACGAGCCATAATAGTCTTTGGGAGCTATTCGCCGACTGTGGCTCTCTTCATTTCCAGCAATTGACTTTGACCCCGACCATCATTTCTGTGAATCATGGATGAGAACATTTTAGAAGTGCTCGATCATACCGAAGAAGGAATGATCAAAGCCGTGGACCATCTCGAGAGAGAGCTCCTCAAAATCCGGGCAGGAAAAGCCAGTGCCGACATGGTGGACCATGTCATGGTGGATTACTACGGCAGTCCTACGCCTGTTAACCAAGTAGGCAACGTCGGCGTGTCTGATTCTCGCACCTTGACCATCACCCCTTGGGAGCGGAAAATGATTCCGACCATTGAGCGGGCAGTGCGCGATGCGAACCTCGGCCTCAATCCGAGCAGCGATAGCGACAAGGTCATTATTCCTGTGCCACCGCTCAACGAAGAGCGCAGGCGCGACCTTGTCAAGCAAGCCAAGCAGGAGACGGAAGTCGCGAAAGTGTCCATTCGCACCATTCGCAAAGACGGTAACGATCGCCTGAAAAAATTGCAGAAGGACGGCACAGCCGAAGACCTCGTGAAAGATGCCGAAAAGAAGGTCCAAGACCTCACCAACGAGTATGGGGCAAGGGTGGATGCGATGTTGGCCGATAAGGAAAAGCAGATCATGACGGTGTAATTTCTGCTCAGGCTCTTACCCATACCAGTGAGTTCTCCAATTCTCCCTCACCTGAAGATTTCCTCGAGAGCGGAGGATATTTTTATAGTTTTGACGCATGAAAAATGCAATTCCTTTGTTTCTCAAAGGGCTGGCGATGGGTGCCGCCAACGTGATTCCGGGTGTATCAGGCGGCACGATTGCGCTGGTCACGGGAATCTTCGAACGCCTCATCAGCGCCATCAAGTCCTTTGACCTCTCTGTGCTACGGTTGGTGTTGAAAGGACATATCAAGGAAGCGTGGGCGAAAATAGATGGCAATTTTTTGCTTGCCATCTTCAGTGGAGTCGGTTTGAGCATTATTTCGCTTGCCTATCTGTTCAAAATTTGGATAGAGCATCCTGTCCATGGCATTTGGCTCATGGCCTTCTTCTTCGGCTTGATCATCGTATCGATTTTTCAGGTGGGAAGGACGGTGCTTCATTGGAATGTGCCGACCATCGTAGCGCTGGTAGTGGGATTTGCTATAGCAGGCGGCATTGCGCTGCTCACCCCTGCCAGTGAAAACGAATCGATTTGGTATCTTCTCGTTTGTGGGGTAGTAGCCATGTGCAGCATGATCCTGCCGGGACTTTCTGGCTCCTTTGTGCTGATCCTGATGGGGAATTACAAGCTCATCATGCTCGAAGCGGTGAGCGAATTTCGTTTCGACATCCTGATTCCTGTCGTCATCGGTGCGGTGGGTGGACTAATTGCCTTCTCACGGGTTCTCGCATGGATTTTTGATCATTATCGCGACACGACCATCTCCTTGCTCACGGGATTCATCGCGGGGAGCTTGGCGATCATCTGGCCCTGGAAACGGGAACTACACCTCTTGGACCCCAACGGAGAGGAGATTCTCAAGAACGGGAAACCGCTGGTGAGTGGATTCGATTGGTACCTACCCGATATGGGCGATCCTCAGGTGTGGATCGCAGTAGGCTTTATGGCGATCGGTGCGCTGGTGATTTGGGCTGTAGAGCACTTTGCCGATAGTAAAAAAGAAAAAGTAGCTCAGGTCAAAGCCTGATGCGCGTTGGCACATGTTTCATGATCCACGAGGACTTTTTTACATCCCTGATGCGACTTTTTAATTCGCCCTTCTGATTTTGCTCGGCCTGCTCGTTACCTTTGCGCTCATGGCTGAAACAGTTTTGATTCTGGGGTCCACCTCCGACATTGCGCGCGCGATCGCCCGCCGACTCGCTGCCAAGGGGCATTCCCTGCTACTTGCTGCGCGAAATCCCGAGGCATTGATGGCGGATGCGCAGGACCTAAGGGTGAGATTTGGTGCCGAAGTGAGCACATTCGTTTTTGAAGCAGCAGACCTTCATGGGCACGAAGCGTGGTACGCTTCATTGTCTCAACGGCCTGATTGGGTAATTTCTGCCATAGGCCACTTGGGAGATCAGGGGGGCGCGCAGCAGGATTGGGTGGCGGCACATCAGGCCATCACAGTCAACTACACAGGCGCTGTATCTTTGTTGCACCATGCAGCGAACGAATTGGAAGCTCGCGGCTCAGGCGTGATCGTGGGGATCAGTTCTGTGGCGGGAGACAGGGGGCGAGCCAGCAATTATTATTACGGAAGCGCGAAAGCTGGATTTACCGCTTTTCTTTCCGGGCTCCGCAATCGACTAGCCAAAAAAGGCGTTCACGTGCTCACAGTGAAGCCCGGCTTCGTGCGAACGAGCATGACCGATGGCTTGGATTTACCGCCCCTTCTCACCGCACAACCAGACGCAGTAGCTCGTGACATTCTTGCGGCGATTCACAAGCGGAGAGATGTGCTGTACACGAAGTGGATGTGGCGGTACCTGATGCTGATCATTCGCAACATTCCCGAAAAGATCTTTAAGAAGCTGTCGCTGTAGCAAAATTCTCTACTTGTCTCTTCTATTCTCCGCTTTTTCCCGTTCATTTCCCGAAGCAGCTTTCTCCTATATAGCGACAGGCGGGGCTATCAGAACGTATGCAGCTGCCGCTATTTCTTTAGTTTTTCGCGAAATACTTCCAAAAACTTGTCCACCTTCGGTTGGATCACCACCGCGCAGTAAGGTTGGCGTCCGTTGAGGTTAAAGTAATTTTGGTGATATTCTTCGGCTGGATAAAAATGGCTGAAGGCCGTAATTTCAGTCACGATCGGGCTGGAGAACACACCGGAGGCATCTAGCTTTTGCTTGTAATGCAGCGCAAGGTCGCGCTGAGTTTCATCATGAAAAAATATAGCTGATCGGTATTGGGTGCCCACGTCATTACCTTGGCGATTGAGTGTGGTGGGATCATGTGTTTTCCAAAAAACTTCCAACAGCGCTTCGAAAGAGATGATCTCTGGATCATAACTGATCTGAATCACCTCCGCATGACCAGTGCGGCCCTCACAAACTTCGCGATAAGCCGGATTTTTTACGTGGCCACCACTATAGCCTGAGACCACCTTGTGTACGCCTTCGAGACGCTGAAAAATTGCCTCAGTACACCAAAAACAGCCGTTGCCAAAAGTAGCAGTTGAGAGAGCCATAGTATCCGAAAATGATTGTTCGAGTAGAAATGGAGGAAAACCTCAGCGAGCTTGGAATAAGGACAAGGTGTTGGAAAATATCTCCTCATCAGGTAACGGAATCAAAACGAATTCACGGTCCCATTGTTCAGCCTACCACGCCAAAAGGTCTTCTAGCCGACGCCGCACGCGGTCAGCATCTGGAAGCATAAAAGCTTCCAGCGCCGAATTCAGCGGTATTGCAGGCAAGCTGGCCGCACCCAACACTTGCACGGGAGCATCAAGATCGGTGAAGCAATGCTGGGCAATGCGCCCGGCGAGCGACTCTGCGAAACTATGTTGCTGGCACTCCTCTGTAAGCAAAAGCACCTTGTTATGTCGCTTGACCGAAGCCACCACGGCCTCCCAGTCAAGCGGCTCCAAGCTGCGCAAATCGAGGATTTCCACACGACCAGGAAGGCTTTTGGAAGCATTTCTCGCCCAATGAACGCCCATGCCATAGGTCACCACCACACAAGATTCACCTGAGTCGATCCGCGCTGTATCTGCTTCCTGATACACCCGGGCTTTGCCAAGGGGAATGACGTAGTCGTCGCTCGGTTCGGGTGTTTTGGCCTCGCGACTTCCCGGCACTTTGCTCCAATACAGCCCTTTGTGCTCCAGCATGATCACGGGATTGGGGTCGAGAAATGCTGCACGCATCAAGCCTTTCATGTCGGCTGCATTGGAGGGATAGACGATTTTTACTCCGCGAATCGAAAGCAATGCGGACTCCACACTGGAGGAGTGAAAAGGTCCGCCGCTACCATAAGCGCCCGTCGGCACGCGAATCAGGGCTTGCACGGGCCACTTTCCCACGCTGAGGTAGCAGGAGCGACTCACTTCGGCATAGAGCTGATTGACGCCCGGCCAGATATAATCCGCAAATTGAATCTCTACCATGGGTTTGCAGCCCACAGCAGACATCCCCACTGTGCTCCCGATGAGGTATCCTTCTTGAATCGGGGTGTTGAACACCCGGGAATCGCCGTATTTGCTAGCAAGGAGCGCAGCCTCACGGAATACACCTCCCAATTGGCCACCCACATCTTGCCCATACAGCAGCGCCTCGGGAAATTCCTTCAAAATGACCTCCACGGCATGCAAGGCCGCATCGACCATCATCACTTCGCTGGCTTGATCGGGTTGTCGCTCCCCGCGCTCTTCTGTGACGGGCGTAGGGGCATACACGTGGTCGAAGGCCGAAGAAGGTTCTGGATCGGAGGCTACTAGCGCACGGGCCAAGTCCTCTTGAACTTCTTTGTCACAGGTCTCCTCCAATTCAAATAGATATTCTTCATCCACCCCCATTTCGGTCAGTGCCCGACGAAGTGAAGGCAATGGATCTAGGCGTTCATGTGCAGGCAAATCAGTTCTGTACCACTCCTTGCGAACCCCCGAGGTGTGGTGGTGCAGCAAGGGGACCTTAGCGCGGACCAGAAAGGGCCTGCGCGCTTGGCGTATTGTCTGGAGCACCTCTCGCAGGGTATCGAAGCAGGCGATAAAGTCTGTGCCGTCCACGTCGCGGGTCTCGATTCCTTTGAATCCACGAGCGAATTCTACGGCGTTCTGCGCATACATTTCGCTGCCTTGTGCGGAGATTCCCCAGCCATTGTCCTGCACGAGGTACAAAATGGGGAGCTGGTGAAGCGCCGCCATTTGCAACGCTTCGGAAACCTCCCCTTCGGTCATGGCTCCATCGCCGATAGAGCACACGCTGATCGCAGGGGCCTGCTCATTGACTTGCCTCGCAAGACCCACCTTTTCTAGGTATTGGAGACCTTGCGCGGCGCCAGTAGCCGGAATGGCTTGCATCCCTGTGGCAGAGGACTGGTGTGGGATTTTGGGCATCCCTTCTCGTCGGAGACTGGGGTGACTGTAGTAGGTGCGCCCACCTGAAAAAGGGTCATTCGCCTTGGCAAAAAGCTGGAGCATCAATTCGTAGGGACTCATGCCAATTCCGAGGAGCATGGCATCGTCGCGATAATAGGGCGACACGAAGTCTTGTGGAAGCAGTTGGAGTGCCAGTGCTAGTTGGATGGCTTCGTGGCCGCGAGAGGTGGCATGAACATATTTTCCGGTGTCCTCCTTGTGGGCTTCAAAATACCAAGTCATGCGCTCGGCAGTCTTCATCAGGCGGTAAGCACGCAGGAGCAAGTCGGTATCTTGGCGAATAGACATGGAAGATGGGGCAAGTGAGAAATTCAAAACAGGGCGTTTGGGGGTGAGAAGGAGAAAGGCAGAGCCCGCTCGATCTCATGAGGGGGCTTCGTGAAAATGGGCTTTCGCTAGCTCTGTCTTTAGAAAGGGTAAAGGAAGATGAGCCGAAGATGTTCGACAAGGAAAGCTACGAAAAAGGAGCTGGCCTGCCAGATTTCTAAGAAATGCTTTTCTCATCACGCCATTTGAGTGCTGGATTTAGCATCTTTGTCCTCGAATCATTGGCAGCAGGGAAACTTACTCCTGGTTTCGCCGTGGAATGGTGAAAGGCAGCGGAAAAGCATTAAAACGCTCTTTTTACACTATTTTCCCCACGCCTCTTGGTTTTTCGTTCATCTCCCTGTGTCGTAGCAAACACGTCCATGCTGGACCTTGCACATTGTTAATTTTATCGAAGCTATTTTTTTCCACTCCACACCGCCTTCTTACCATTTAATCCCACTGAGCATGAGCGACAAACATATTGAATCCGTAAATCTTCTCGAAGAAGTAATTTCCCTGATTGAAGAGGGCGATTGGGCGCTAGCTGAAGAAATGAGCAAGAAATTGCAGGCCCAGGGATCCACCGATGGCTGGCATCTGCTCTCTGTGGTGCTTGCCCACCAAGACCGGGAAGAAGAAGCCTTCGCTGTGTTGGATGAAGGGATCAACCGTTTTCCAGAAAGCTGGGGATTGATCCTCGAAAAAGCCAACTTGATGCAACAGCTCGAGCGCTATGAAGAAGCCGACGAGTTGCTGGAGTCCGTCAAAGGACGCTTTGCCGGTCAAGACGGCGAAGTAGAAATGATGCGCGCCAGAGGCGAATTTTTGCAGGGGAAAGTCGATGAGGCCCTCAATCGACTACAAACACTGGCCAATGACAGCCCTGAGGATCAGTTGGAGGCGATTTCGCTCCAAATGGAATTTCTCGAAGCGGTCGGCAGAACGGATCTGATTCTGGAGCTTTCCGAGGACTTTGAAGAAAACCTTCCGGCACCTACCAACGAAGAAGAATTTGAGGTCATCGCTGATATTTTGGCGCGGGTCGCGAATGCTCATTGGGAAGAATCCGACGACACAGATACTGCTCGGAAGTACCTCCGACTGGCGTTCCACTATTTCCGCAATCATCAAGATTCGCTGTGGTTGTGGCGCGAAATGCAACCCGTCTTCGCGGATGCGCCCATTGCTTTTACCGTCAAGATGTCGGGTAAATTTTTAGAGCAAGAAGACCTCGGAGATTTCTCCGGCAAAAAATACACCACTGACTACGGTGTCGTAGCAGCGAATATGGATGATGTCATGAGACTGATTCACGAATTCGAAATCGAAGCGGTGGACAAAGCTTCACTAAAGATTGTCGAAGTTACCGAAGAGGACGCCGAATCCGAAGAGGCTGTGGGGATTTATTGGGCTGGAGACATGATGGTCCTCGACGAGTTGGACCTTTCGCCCAACGGATTGTCACCGAACTAGTGCTCACAGCGCGAATGAAGGGACTTTTTCTTGCTATTTTTATAGATAAGAAATTTTCCCTGAAATAAATTTTGAGACTCACCCATTGCCACCAGAGGAGGGCGATGGGTGAGTCTCGTCTGTTTGGTATTGCCATCACCTAAGGCAAATGATGGAAAATCTGGCTCTTTTCTCTTTCGATATTCTACTCGGTAGCGGCTATTCCTCCAACCCCTCTGCCTCCACCTGCTGCTGCACGATGGTCTCCAGCGTATCGTAAAACAGCTCTCCGTATTTGCGGATGAGTGCATCTTTCACAAATCGGTACACGGGAATTCCTTTCTTGGCACCGAGGCTACAAGCTGGACCACAGATGTCCCAGCGGTCATAGTTGAGCACCTCCACATCTTGGTACTCCGTGATGCGGATGGGGTACAAGTGGCAGGAGACAGGTTTTCGAAATTCGACCTTGCCTTCTTCCCATGCTTGCTCAATGCCGCACTTCGCAATGCCTTGCGCACCGAAAGTCACGTAGGCGCACTCCCTTCCCCGCACCAAGGGCGTGGAATACGCATGGGTATAATCAAAGACAGAAGTGCCCTGTTCTTCGATGGACTGAATTCCTTCTGGACGCAGATAAGGCTTTACGAGCGGATAGATTTCGTCTAATATGGCGAGTTCGCTGTGTTCGAGCGGGGCGCCGAGGTCGCCATCTACGCAGCAAGCCCCTTTGCAGGCGACAATGTCACAGTGAAACAGTTCTTCGGTGACTTCTGCGCTGATGAGCTTGTCGTCTATTTGAATAATGCCGGGACCCTTGGGGGCTCGTTTTTTTCTTGCCATGGAGTGAAGGTACAAAAGCCTGAAGGATATCAGCAGTCTGAGTGAAACATCAGCCACAGCAGCCGCGATCAACGGTCTGCCCTGGCTAAAAAGGCTGCGCCCACCAGTGCGATGAGCAGCAAAATCGACACCGCTTCGAATGGAATGAGCCAATGTGTCATTGTTTGTAAGCCGATGGCTTGCACATTGGGCAAGGGGGTCGTTGGGGCGGAAGCCCAGGCGACATCATGGACCGGATAGCTTCGGATCATTTGCAGCAAAGCAATGCCCAGTATCCCGAGCAGCCCCAAGGCAGGAACCACGCGACTCATGGTGGAGGAAGGTGCTGTGCCCGTGGCCTTTTGCGTGAGCATGATCCCAAAGGCGATCAGAATCAGGATGCCTCCCACATACACGACCACTTGCGACACGGCCAGCACATCCGCTCCCACGAAAGCATAGAGTGCCGCAACGCCCAGCAGCACCGCAAAGAGCCAGAAGGCTGCCCGAACCAGCGCCCGGGTCAATGCGAGTGCGAATGCCGCCATGAAGGTGAGGCCAGCAAGGAGCAAAAAGATGACTTCGGTCAGGTTCACGAGAGGAAAATAGGGAAATTTGCCCGATTATATCCGCTTCTGGTTCACGAGATACACCCCGCCAAGGATCACGGCCATCCCCACGTATTGCCAGAGCGTGAGGGTTTCGCCATCTACCCAGCCCCAAAACAAGGCGACGATCGGGATCATGTAAGTCACAGAAGCGGCGACGATCGGGTCAGTCAGTTGGATCAGGCGGTAGAATAGCACCAGCGCGAGTGCTGTGCCAAACACCCCCAGCAATGTGACGTAGCCGAGCGATTGCCACGCCAACATTTCATGTACTTCAAACACTTGTCCAAGATCTGCCCACACCAGCAAATACACGGCATAGGGGATGGCCATGAAAAAGAGGGCAAATCCGGGAGCCAGTTGAGCAGGAATGTGGCTCAGGTAGCGCTTCATCACATTGGTGGTGAGGCCGTAGCCTACCGTTGCCAAGACCGCCATGCCCGCATAAAAGAGGTTTTCAGAAAGCTTGATTTGATTGTCTCCCATCAAGACCAACATCAGCACGCCGCCAAATCCAAAGGCCACGCCCACGACTTGAATGGTAGTAAACCGAAACTGAAACAGCATCCAGCCAAACAGCAAGACGAATATGGGGCTCATCACATTGATCACCCCCACGGAGGCACTGTTGAGGTGCGTCTCCGCCAAGGGAAACAGCACGGCGGGCAAGGCATTGCCGAAGACTCCTACAAACAAAATCCACTTCCATTGACCACGCTCGATTTTGCGAGCCTGCCCCCAAATCAGCGGGATGACGCACAGGCCTGCGATCACGAGCCGGATCCCACCTACCTGATAAGGCGAAAATACATCCAGGCCGCGCTTGATCAGGATAAAGGAACTCCCCCAGACCAAGGCCAGAAAGATGAGAATCGACCATGCTACAACCCCCTGGGAGCTGCGAGATGGCTTGGGTTTATTGCGAAGGGTGAACGTGTTCATGTACTGGAGCGACCTTTAGGAAGACCGCCGACTGCGGAAAAAGTTTTGCATCAAAGAGGCGCATTCTGCGGCGAGAATGCCGGATTCGATCTGGGTCTTGGGATGATACAAAGAGGGCTGAAAGTGTATGGAGCCAAATTTTTCTTCCCCCGCTCCAAATAGCACCTTCCCCATTTGGGCCCAGCGAATCGCGCCAGCACACATGGGACAAGGTTCCACCGTCACGTAGAGCGTGCACTCCGGGAGATACTTGGTGCCAAGGGTCTCGCAAGCCGCCGTGATGGCCAGCATTTCTGCATGAGCCGTCGGGTCCTGAAGTCGCTCCGTTTGATTGTAGCCCTTTCCAATGATGCGAAATTGGCTCACGACCACTGCCCCGATCGGAATTTCTCCTTCTTCATACGCTTGCTTCGCAAGCAGCAGCGCTTGTCGCATGAAGTGTTCGTCACCGTGGATGCTCAGCATGTAAAGGAAAAGTTGGGAGGAAGTGGCGTGTCGGGGCGTGCCACGCGCTTCGAGGTTCATGGCCTGCGCTGGATTCGCGAAGCAAAGCTCGTAAAGAAGTGCGGAAAAGAATAATGAGAAAAAAATCTTTGTCAACGGGCCCCGGGCCTCGATAGCAACGTCTTTTTCTACCTACACCTTTTTGTACACGTGCTCAGCGGGAAGCTCAGCCAGGCAAAGTGACCCCAAGCGCCTGAAGCTCTTGATACACCCTGCTCAGCGGCAGGCCCATCACATTATAGTAGTCTCCCTCAATCTTGGTGACGCCGATCATCCCGATCCACTCTTGAATGCCATAGGCTCCCGCTTTGTCGAAGGGTCGAAAGTGCTCAATGTAATACGCAATGTCCTCGGGGCGCAGCTTGCGGAAGGTGACGTGCGTTTCCTCCGAGATGCTTTTGAACTGGCCTTGATGAAAAATGGTCACGCCGGTCACCACTTGGTGCACCTTGTCGGAGAGCAGCGTGAGCATTTCTGTGGCTTCCTCGGCATTGGCGGGCTTTCCAAACACCCTCCCGCCGAGCGCTACGACCGTATCGGCGGTGATGATGATGTATTTTTTGTCGAGATCGTCGTAGGCTTTGGCCTTGTTTTCCGAAATCATCACCGCTACCGCTCGCGGGTGAAGGTCTTCGGGAATGTACTCATGGACCTCTCTCACAAGCACTTCAAATGGCAGACCAATGGCCTGTAGCAACTGTTGGCGGCGAGGAGACTGAGAAGCTAGGATGATGGGCGTCGAGTTGTTCATGTGAAAATGAGAAGAAGATGTAGGACAGAAAATTGCATGTTTCGCGAGAAATAGGGCTAACAGAGGCGGAAAGGGACTAAGTAAAAGAACTAGCCAAGAGACATTAAAAAAATGATAGTTTACTGAGTGGATTTTTTAATAATCGTCTTAACTAACAAAAAGAATTTTCGTAAGTTAGACTATTGAATTTTCCTAACTATCGCCGTTTGCCTGATGTGCGATACCTTACAGAAACGCGCTCGCCGATGCCAAGGTCCGAGTGCGTTTTTTTTGTTGGTAAATGGCTCATTCATGATCGCTTCCAAGATGAGTTGACGCAGGATCAGGTGATCTTTTCAATTTCTTGGTTGTGTTCACTGGCAAGAATAACTCCTTGCGGCCCACGACTGAGCAAATGGGACAGTCGAGCGGATTGTGGCCCCGGGCAGGACAGTACTCGCGCCCGAAGAAGATGATCTGCAAGTGGAGTTTGTTCCACTTGTCCTTCGGAAAGAGTCGTTTCGCATCCTTTTCGGTCTGCTCCACGTGCTTGCCATTGGTGAGATTCCAGCGATACATCAGGCGATGAATGTGCGTATCCACCGGAAAGGCTGCTACGCCAAAGGCTTGGGACATGACCACCGAAGCCGTTTTGTGGCCTACCCCCGGCAATCGTTCCAGCGCTTCAAACGATGCTGGCACCTCGCCTCCATGTTCATTCAGCAGAATATGGCTTAGCTCTGAGATCGCCTTGGATTTGCGCGGAGACAGCCCGCAAGGCTTGATGATTTCGCGAATTTCATCCACTTCCAAGCCGATCATGGCCTGCGGCGTGTCAGCGCGCGCAAAAAGATGCGGGGTGACTTGATTGACGCGCACATCAGTGCACTGCGCGGAGAGCAACACCGAAATCAGCAGGGTATAAGCATCGCTATGATCCAGGGGCACTGGCGTCTCTGGATACAGACGCTCCAGGGTTTCGAGGATGAAGGCTACTTTTTCCGCCTTCTTCAGTTTCGTGCGAGGAGCGCTGGAAGCGGGTCGTGATTCGGGTAAAAAATGTTCCATACAAGGGTCGCATACCAATTCGCTGAGGTCAATGTCCTGTTGGAAAGCGAAAATCCAATAAGCCAAACGCCCGCATCGCGCCAGAGGTTTTCAGGAAAGCAAGAAAGATGGGTCGCGCCCTGCCTGATCATCCGGAATGTGGTTCCAAAAATTTTGTCTCCGGATATTTTCTCCCTTTCTTGAAGATGTCTGGAAGGAAAGGTAACTTCAGCCATACCCCCATCCGTTCTCCGCTTCGAGATCACCGGTTTATTTTCTACTACTATATTCACTGCTATGGAAAAATCGACTCAGAAATCTACCCGAAGAACCAAGCTTGCCACCTTGGCCATGACCTTGGTTCCCGTAGGCGTGATGATCAGTACGATAGGATTCATGAATTTTGACGACAACTTCGCCTTGAAAATCACCCTTCAAAGCCTGGGCGCCCTTACTTGTCTGACCGCCGCGATCCTGCTGATTCGCGAAGCTGGTTTGAGAAAGAAAGAAGAGAGCGCTTCGTCTTAGCGGAGACCAATGGCTCGGTTGATAGTAGGCTTGAGGGGAAAATATATTTCACCCCGAAGGAAATCTCTGTCAAAACTCCAAAATATAGTCATTCACGGGACATTCAGCTCATAATCTTCAAAGCCAGTTAACATCGGCTGAAAAGCTATTGGGCGCTGTAATTTTGTAGCAGTGGGGTCATGTCCGAGTGTCTTTACAAGGGAACTGCATTTCGCCGTTAGGGGTAGTGTCTCTATTTTTTAGGTATTTGCGTGTGCTTACCCATAAGCTCATGTGAGATAGACTACAAATAACGCAGCCAGCAACATCCACTCACTGGCTGCTTTTGGTTTTCCGCTGCAAGGCTCAGGGCTGAAGGATTGCTTCTATGTCTCGGAGTTCTTCTGGGGTAAAGGCCATTTTTTCGAGGGCATCGACGTTTTCGCGGATTTGATCGGGGGAAGAGGCCCCGATGAGCACGGAAGTCACACGCGGGTCACGTAGGAGCCACACCACAGCCATTTGAGCGAGGGTTTGTCCCCTCCCTTGGGCGATGCGGTGAAGCGCCTGAATGCGGGGTAAGTTGGCTTCTACTTCCTCCAGTTGGAGGTAGGTCATGCCTTTGGCAGCGCGGGAATCTGAAGGAATGCCATGGACATACTTATCGGTGAGCATCCCTTGAGCCAGGGGCGAAAAGGTGATACAGCCAATTCCATTAGCATCCAAGGCTTCGAGAAGATCCGCTTCCGGACTGCGCTCAAACATGGAATATTTCACCTGGTGAATGAGGCATGGGGTTCCGAGCTCGCGCAAAATGCGGGCGGCTTCCGTCGCGAGATCAGCGGGATAATTGGAAATTCCTGCATACAGCGCTTTGCCTTGCCTCACGATGTGGTCGAGGGCGCCCATGGTCTCTTCGAGCGGCGTGTCGGGATCGGGACGGTGATGGTAAAACACATCCACGTAGTCCACGCCCATGCGTCGTAGGCTTTGGTCGAGGCTGGCGACGAGGTATTTGCGAGAGCCAAAATTGCCATAAGGGCCCGGCCACATGTCAAATCCCGCCTTGCTCGCAAGGAAAAGTTCATCTCGATACGGACGAAAATCTTGTTGAAACACGCGGCCAAAGGTTTCTTCGGCGGACCCAAACGGAGGCCCATAATTATTGGCGAGGTCCCAGTGAATGATGCCGAGATCGAAGCAGGTTCGCAGCATCATGCGCGCATTGAAGGCCGAGTCCACTTGCCCGAAATTGTGCCATAAGCCCAGAGACAGCGCCGGGAGTCTCACCCCGCTGTGTCCGCTGCGCCGAAATGGCATGGTGCTGTAGCGACTCTCAGGTGCGCGGTACTCGGTGATACCAGATTTGTCATTGATTTCCATGAGGGGAGGATATGTTGTTCACTGAAAGATAAGAAAAGCATCGCTGTCGCTCATCCTGCTGCGGACATCTGGCGCCAAGGGTTACATTTTTTTCGCCAGACAGTCCAACCTTTTGCAGTAGCATGCGCATCTTGTGCTCATGAAGTATCCACGCTGGATCATGCTGATGTGCTGGATGGCCTGCTCTCCCCTTCAAGGCCAGTCGGCTTGGGAGTTTCCCTCATTACAGGAGGTCATCAACTCGTTTTATAGCCAGTATCGATTCGATGAGTCCGAAGACAAGCGACTCTATTTTGCCCGAAAACCCGACGGCTGGTACCTGTACGAAACGCCTTTGCAAGAAAGGCAGCGTGTGGTGAAAGAGGAGATTTTTTGGTCCATCCGGACGAACAGCTACCTTCCGATCCACTATTCACGCTTGCCCATGAGCGCCCAAGCCGATGTGCGCTACCACTATCAGCGCTACCTCAGCTATGCGCCTTGGAGCGAATACGGCTATGAACGATGCGCTTGGTATGGATATCCCGGCTGGGAAGAGGATATGATCGCCGCTTTCGGTGGGCTGGCATCTCTTGCACCGAGAGAATTAGAGGGACTTGCGCGCGCCTACGATCACCTGGCCGATCAGCTCGCTTTTGCCACTGGAGGGATCTATCACGCAGATCATCAGCCACTTGGGTACGACTCATTGGCAGATGGTCCACGCTTGGAGACATGGACTCGCTTCATCGACAGTGCTTTGGCTTATGACCGACGACTAGTAGCAATCGCGCCGGATTACGTCCTTCGTACCGGAAATCCCGCGATAAGCACAGCGCATCGCTTGGTGTCTGCTGCACGGCAGTTGGAGGGCATGAAGCGACCAGAATTGGCCGAGGACTATTGGCAGCAGGCGCATTACGATTCTTTGATCACGACCGTGGCTCAGATGCAACTGGCGGCTTGTCCACCGGGCGCGGTCTTGTTGGCTCAGGGGGACAACGATTATTTTCCATTGATCCTGGTGCAGAAAATGAGAGGGATCCAGACGAATGTCACGGTCTTAAATGCCAACTGGCTTCAGATGACCTGGTATCGGGAAATGATGACGGAAGCACTGGGGCTCACGTTTTCTTCGGCAGAATTGGATCAATTGCGGGCTGGGTACATGACCGTCGCACCGGACTTAGACACTTTGCGGGTTCCTTTGCCGCAGAGCCGTCATATATGGCGACTGCCCACCCAGCGGTCGGGATATAGCCGGTATTTGGAGGCAGACAAGATTTTTCTCATCAAATGGCTACAGGCTCAAGCCAAATCCCCGGCTCCTCGACCCTTGTTTGTGTCTTATTTTAGTGATCCTCGCCTTTATCCGGGGCTGTATGAGTTTTTACAATTGGAAGGCTTGGTGTATCGGCTCGTGGGCACGCGGGCAGCCGCATTTCCTGAAGATCCGCTCAATTATCTCTATGGCCGGGCAAATGAAGCGGCGCTGACTGATTTTCTTCAAGAATTGCTCAGCGAAGATCTTTCCTGGTGGCAGGACATAGCTTGGGAATCATCGGCCCACCGAACGATCACCTCGGCATTGATTCGGGTGGCCTATCACGGCGCTTTTCCCTTGGCAACCGCATCTCAGGATTCGATGTTGACCCTAGATGAGCGGCAGCGCCATCAGGAGACGGTGTTGCTCCTGCTGGACAAGATGAAACCCTTGTTTTCTCCGTTGCGTCGCCAGCAGGGGAATGCCATCTCACAACTCGCCATCTTGGGTTACCTCGTGGGTGCCGAGGCAGAAGCTGGACAGTGGGAGCGTCGCTTGTACGACGTGCTGGATCTCTGCGTCACCTCTCCAGCAAACAGCGAAGCGGCCTCCACTGCCATACAGTCGCTCCAACTCTTGGGATATTACTTTCAGGAGTCGGGGCGAAATGTGCAGCGAATCGCGCTGGAAAGAGAATTGGACACCTACGAAAAGGCCCTCGGTATGATCGATCCCTGATTGTCGAGCGTACTTCGAGGCGAAAGTCATCTGGATGATTCAAGTGCATGATCCGGGCACGACTTTCACATACATCCTTATCGAGATCCGCTTTATTCACCTGCCCTTTACGCGTATTGTTCGTGACTTCACTCCTTCAAATTTTCGTCAAACATCCCCACCCCGGCCAGACCAAGACACGGCTGGCTGCAGGGATCGGCCATCGCAAAGCCCTGTTGGCCTACGAGCGGCTACTACACAAGACGCGGGCCGTCGCAACGGAACTGTCGCCTGTGTTGTCTGTGAACATTTGGTACGGAAACGCCATTCCGGAGGAAGATCTCTGGCAAGAAGCTTCCTTTTCGAGGCAGAGCCAATGGGGGGACGACATTGGCACGCGGATGTATCATGCGCTACAAAAAGGGTTTGAGCAGGGTGCAGCAAAAGTCGTCTTGATCGGGTCCGATTTGCCTGACATCCATGCAGGCCTGATCCTGAAAGCTTTATCAGCGCTGGACAGGGTACCCGCGGTCATTGGCCCTGCCCAAGACGGCGGGTATTATCTGATCGGATTGAGCCAAGCCCCGTCGAAGCTCTTGTTCGATGGCATCCTTTGGAGCAGCGATCAGGTGCTGGTCCAAACTCGTGCGCGGTTGCAGTCCCTTGGCTGGGCCTGGGAAGAATTGGAAGCTCTTTGTGATCTCGACACAGTCTCTGACTTGGAAGGGACTTTTTTGGCCGATCTCCTTCCTGCGCGTTCCGACCATCCCCTGCTTCAGCGACTTTCGGGTGGGAGCCTGCGCACCCTGGGCGAGGTCCCGCAGATCGTGAAGGAGCAAAACTCACGCCTTGCCAATGGGCAGATGTCCGAATTCGATGTGTTGGTTGATGGCATGTGGTCGGAGAAGCCTGAGGTTCGATTTCGTGCGGCGAGCGCCGTGGATAAGCTTTCGCGTACATTTCCAGATGCTTTGCCATCCCATGCGGATCGGATATTCGCTGATCTGGACCGATTGGTGGCAGACCCAGCCATCGATATGTCGCTGCCTTTGATGCTGGGAAGGATCCAGTGGCAGGAACATCAAGTAGGAAAAGTCATGAATACCCTGGAAGATTGGCTTCCGCGTACGAAGAATATTTTCGTGCGGGTGTTTATTCTGCAAGCCCTTACCGACCAAGCCCTTCGATATCCAATCTTTGCTGCTGAAGTGCAGCTAATGGTGAGCGCCCACATGGTAGAAGGCAGCGCTGCGGTCCGGGCACGCGGGAAACAACTCCTTCGAATTCTTTCTAAGATTCACGTAAAGGAGAAATTGCAGTAGTTCCGCGGGCTGATATTCCTTCTACGATCACCTTGGCAGCGCTAGACGTTAACAATTGGAGTTTCGCTGGGAAAATGGTCCCCCAAAATCATTTTTTTTTTGAGTATGTGCAACGATGATCTCCTGCACATCATCTACCTTTCCGAAAAGACTCAGAAATCCATTCCTATGCAAATAGCTTCTACCTATTCGGAAGCGGAACTGGTCGAAGGATGTAAGCGTGGAAGTCCATCGCATCAAAGGGCGCTGTATCAGCGATACCACCGATTGATGTATGGCGTGTGCTTGCGCTACACCGACAACCGCGACGACGCAGAGGATATTCTGCAAGAGGGATTTGTGAAGGTGTTCAAAAACCTGAGCGGATTTCAAGGGAAAGGATCTTTTGAAGGATGGATCCGCCGAATCATGGTTCATACCTCGATTGAGCATTATCGCCGCAATTCGAGATACTTCATGGTGGATGTGAACACAGCCTTCGATTTGGAAACGGATGCCGATGTCATTGGTGGGATCAGCAAAGAAGAAATTCTGACCCTCATCCGAAGCATGCCAGTGGGCTATCGGACGGTGTTCAATCTCTACGCCATCGAAGGCTATTCTCACCAGGAAATTGGTACGATGCTCGGGATCACAGAGGGAACTTCCAAGTCGCAACTGTCCCGAGCCAAAAAGATTTTACAGGAAAAAATCCTTCATCTGAATGCCCGAGCTAAAGAAGGATGAGAAGCAACAACATGCAACGGTCCTTGCCTTTTCAAGGCCCAGTGGGTGCGAGAGGTCTCCCGTCTGCCCACCAATCGACACTGCACTCTTTCCTTTTTCGGGATATATCAATCAACTAACCAGCTTCAGAGATGGAAAAGCGTGAAGACCAGTGGAAAGAATTGCTCCAGGAGCAGTTTGCCCACTACGAGGCTGAAACAGAGCGAGACCTTTGGCCCGCCATCGAGAGCCAGATCAGCCAGCGAAGCACCCCGTTCTACCTATGGCGCTCAACTTGGCTCGTCGCAGCCTCCCTCGTTCTGTTGGTGGGACTCATTTGGGTGCTCAGTTCTTCGGAACAGCAGCCCCCGATTGACTACACGACCCAGCAGGATCCCTACCAGGATCGGCAACCAAATCCGTCGAACAGCCAGCCTACTCCGTCACCGCCCTCGTCTGATTCCGGGAACTTGAATGGGCAGACCGGAACTTCGCTCGCTGAGACGACAATGCTTCCCACGGCCCCCGCTCCCGAGATTCTGAGCGGACTCGCTGACAGCCAAATTGCCGGACCGGGCGAAGACCCCGAAGCGTCGCTCTCCGATGGACGCACCGATTCGCCTCTCCCTCCCTCGCGGGTGATCCGCCAAGTGGGACCCATGCAACCAGTTATGCCAGATAACCTGTCTGACCAACTCGACGACATTCCCGATCTGGATGCCGCTGAACGGCGTATGGCTCCCATCGCCAAGGCCCCTGTGCCCAACCAGCGTCAGGCCATTGATCTTAATAATCTTACTCTCGGCGATGCTGTCAACTTCGCCTCCTCAGAACTGGGAAAATTGGTCAAAACACCCCTTCAGGTCTATTCTGAAGAAAGTGAAGGGGATGAGGTCCGCACCTACCAGCTCGAATTGTTTAATCTCCGTTTCACGAAAAAAACGCACAAAAAAGCGACTCAAAGCTCCAAATTATGAACAGGAAACCAGCTTTCGCACGCACCTTGGGATTTTTTCTGATGACGTTTGCCTTCTTTGGCATGCTCTCAGCCCAGCCTGGTACAGAACCCACTGCCTCCGACAGCCTCGAGAACTCAGAAGAGCAAATGGAGGATGAGCCCGTCGTCATCGTCAAATCCGATACCACCGAAGTCGTTTGGCGCGACAAGAAATTCATCATCATTTCTGAAGATGGTGTCAAGCGCGTAGATATTGTCGATGTGCCACAGGCCAAAAAAGGAAAAGATTCTGATGATGAATCATCAGATGGCTTCGATCCGGAGTATGACAACAAGGACAAAAAGAAAAAGAAGAACTACTCCAGCGTGGATCCTCTCGGACTTGACCTTGGAATCCTCAACTACTATGGTCCTTCTGGATTTGCCGAAAATGCCATCCCTACCGCTCAAGAGCTTGAAGTCAGAGACTTTCGCATTGGTTCGCATGTGGCGCTCCACCTTCTACCTACCACCGTGAGCCTCATTGGGAGAGGCGCTGTGAACCTCAAAAGTGCCATCACGATCGACTGGAGCAGCCATTATTTCAAGGGAGATGTGACGCTGGTAGAAGGCGAGAACGGCCTGGAATTGGAAAATACAGGGGTAGAATTTGAGAAAAACAAGCTCACCACACGCTATGCGCAGATTCCACTGTTGCTCAACTTTAACACAGATCCAGGTGGGGATGACGGCGTGAGCATTTCAGTCGGTGGCTATGCAGGCATCTTGTGGAATGCACGCACCAAGCAGGTCAGCAACCAAAATGGTACGGTCAAAAAGGACGGAGAATTTGGCGTCAATCGCTATCGCTATGGCCTCATGGCGCGGGTGGACTTCAAGTGGTTCGACTTCTACGTGATGTACAATCTTTCTCCCCTCTTTGAATCAGAGAACCCGAGCGATACCCAAACGGTGATGGCAGGCGTGAACCTCATCAATTTCTAATGTATCAGCGCAGCGCTCCGGGCAGGCTTAAAATGTAAATGAGGTCCTTCCGGCTGAACTTTTTACGCAGAATAACCTCCAAGCTGAAACATCAATAAAGCGCCCCGGCATTGCCAGGGCGCTTTTGCTATGTTGCTATGTTAGAGATTCGGTAGTGAACCCCCCCATGGGTTTGCTGCTCTACACTTCGAGCAACAGTCTGGAGGGATCTTCCAGTCTTTCTTTCACACGAAACAGGAAGCTCACGGCCTCCTTGCCATCGATGATGCGATGATCGTAGGAAAGCGCAACATACATAATAGGCCGAATTTTCACCTCACCATTGATCGCAACGGGCCGCTCCACAATGTTGTGCATCCCCAAGATGGCTGACTGTGGCGGGTTGAGGATCGGCGTAGAAAGCATGGAACCAAACACACCTCCATTGGTGATGGAGAAGGTGCCGCCTTCCATGTCTTGAATTGAAATTTTGTTTTCCCGTGCCTTGAGGGCATAGTGCATGACAGCCTTCTCAATCTCGGCCAGGGTCATGAGGTGCGCATCCCGGATCACGGGAACCACGAGGCCTTTTTCTGTACTGACGGCGATGCTTACGTCCGCGTAGTTGAAGGTGATGATTTCCTGATCCTGAATCTGGCCGTTGACTGCTGGAAACTCCATGAGGGCCATGGTGACAGCTTTGGTGAAAAAGGACATGAATCCTAGTCCAACACCGTGGGTTTCTTTAAATTTTTCCTTGTACTTCTTCCTTAGCTCCATCACCGCAAAGAGGTCCACCTCGTTGAAGGTGGTGAGCATGGCGGTTTCATTTTTGACAGTGACGAGGCGCTTAGCAATGGTGAGGCGCATCCGCGACATTTTTTCGCGGGATTCTTCTCTTGCCGCACCGCTGCTGGGCTGTGGCATAGCTGGAATGGCTGTGGCAGGCTTTTTGGGTTCCGATGCCGGGGTTGCCTTCGCGGGCGCTGCTGCTGGCTTGTGCTGGACGACATCAGTCTTGGTGATGCGCCCGTCCTTGCCTGTGCCGGCGACGGAGTCGGGATCCATGCCCTTGCTGGCCATGAGTTTTGCTGCGGATACGGAGGGATGGCCAGCGGCATAGCTGCTGTTGCTGCTCGCTATTGGAGCAGGGGAAGATTCCTCTGTTTTTGGGGCTGGTGCAGGGGCTTCCGAAGTGTTGGCTTCTTTGGCACTGCCGCCGCTGGCAGAGGTATCGATTTTGGCAATCACATCGCCGACAGCCACGGTGTCACCTGCCTGAGCGATGATTTCGATGGTTCCAGCAGATTCGGCGTTCACGGTGAGGGTGGCTTTGTCAGAATTAATTTCTGCCAATTCGGCGTCCATTTCTACATAGTCGCCATTGGCTACAAGCCAGCTTTCGATTTCCACCTCTGTGATGGACTCACCAGGGCTGGGTACTTTGACTTCGACGATCATATCGTATAGGGTTATTGGAGGGATTCAACGGAATGAAATACGGAAAAAAGGTCGTTTTTTGAGAAATTGGGAGGTGTGACCGCCTCATTGAACGGAAAAGATACGCTGAGCAGTATTGGCCACACATTCAACCAAATGAATAATTGATGCTCGATTGGCTGTGGTAAAGGTAAAGGAAAAATTCTTGTGATCGGGGCTATTTGGGGGATTCGGTGCAAGACCATCGGCGAGCAACAAGCTTCTTTTTTGCCCAAAGTCAGGGTACATTGCTGCCACAGGGTCAGGGCTGGCGACGACTCACGCGCCCAGTCAGCCATAGACCCACGGCTGCGCCCACAGCATCAATCCCCACATCCAATGCCGCGGCTTCTCTGCCAGGAATCAGGCTCTGGTGCCATTCGTCCGAAATCGCATAGAGGACGCAGAAAGCCCAAGCCAAAAGATAACTTCGCTGTGTTCCCATAGGAACATGGTAGCGAAGGATTGGATAACTCAGCACGGCCAAGAGAAGATATTCGGTGAAATGAGCCGTTTTTCGCACCAAAAACGATAGTGTGTTTAGTGGAACCACGGTCGGGTCGATACCGATCCACACCAGGAGGTCCACAATCCAGCGGCTCCCTTCCGAGGAAGCTTTGCCGGGCATGTGTGAAAGCGCGAAGATGAGGACCATCCAGGCCACCAGCAGGATCCATCGCAACCAGAGCAAGCGAGGCGGGGAAAGGAAAGGAGGGGTCAAATCAAGCGGCGATTTTGTCTTTTTGCCTGGCACCCAACAACCATTTTACGAGGCTGATCAAGCCCATTATGAGCAACAACCCGGCAAGGGCATACATGAACCCTTCGATGGTGAGGGGCAGCCCCGGTTGGAACACTACGGCTTCGCCCAGGGCTGGGTCATACCATTTCATGAACACAAACGGTCGAGTGAATGCGTTGGCTTGCTCAAATGCCATCTGAGCTTCGGTGTATCGAATGTAGCGATCCAGCCTTTCTTTATCTTCTTGGGCATTGGCGGTCACTTTGGGGTTTTCATTCGCCACCAGTTCATCGAGGTACTCTTCCAGTGATTGACCAAAACTTCCTGCGATGTCCGTCAGTCGTAAAAAGGAGATGGATGATTCTTTCTGTGCACCAGCCAGCACATTTTCATACTGATTCATATAGATCGGCGCCTGCAAAAAAATCACTGCGGCGATCACGCAAAGGATTCTGTCTGCCAAACTGCCAAGAGAGCGAAACAAGCGTCCCATACTGAAGATATTGTCGAATAGATCTTAAAGGTACTTGCCCAAAGCTTGAACAGCAAATGGGTGAATGTCATCAGATGGAGAATTTCGATTTGTCCTTCGTAAACGGGCGAAAACTGGGGAGGAGATTCATGAGGAAAATCAGCTCAATTGCAATCTGAAACTTCTCATGAGAAGGGGTAAATTTGTCAGAATCACTCACGTAGGTTGCTGCGAATGGCCATTGTATAGATTCATATCCAAGACTTTTACGTAGCTTACTTCACCACTGATTACTTCTACAGTCTTGACACACACTCCATCCGGTATTGCTCTGAAATCCGTGTTTCGGAAGTTGAATCAGCTCTTTTTGTCGCCGGGCCTAGGGAAATGGGAGAAAATATTCAAAGAATCATCTACTTCCAATCTCAAAAAGATGGCCCTGCGATTCGGGTTTTTGTTGGATCAAGACAGTGATAATGAGAACAAGAGGAACAAATCGTATGGCTATGCACAACTCACTATCTTTTGGCATTCTGCTGCTGTGTCTCTGCGGCTGGACGGCTACACAGGCCCAAGGTTACCGGGCGACCAACAACATTCCGGTCACGTACGCAAACGGGAATCCCATGACCTATCCATGGTCAGGTGGGATGAACAACCCTCATTTTTCGTCCATTGATCTCAACCTTGATGGGATCGATGACTTGGTCTTTTTTGATAAATCCGACGACTCCTTTACCGCCTTTCTGGGCCATGGGATAGAGGGCCAAATTTCTTATACCCTCGCGCCGGAATACACCGCCAATTTCGATAGCTGCGAATGTCGGGGATGGGCTTTGCTCACAGACTTTGACTGCGATGGCTTGCCTGATATCATCTGCGCTTTTCCAAGCCGGGGGTCTCAATTTCAAGTGTACAAGCAAGTGATCTATGGAGGGGATTCTGTGGGGTTCGAGCAGACACACAGGCCCTTGTGGGAAAGGAATAACGCCGGAAACTTGCGTGAGATTTACAATACCAACACAGACATTCCCGCCATCGTGGATATTGATGGCGATGGCGATCTGGACATTGTATCCTCTCAAAATGCGTTCAACTTTTTTGCCCTTCACCGCAACATGGCCATGGAAAATTTTGGTCGTTGCGACACGGTGGATTTTGTATTTGATACAGGGTGCTGGGGCCATTTCTACGAAGGAAGCCTCAACGATACCATCATCGTTGGCGATACTGTTTTTTGTAAAAGAGGAGATGAAGAGGAACCCATCGGTGGCACCCGACATGCAGGATCTACGCTGTTGCTGCTCGATCTGGATGGCAATGGCTTGATCGACGGGTTGTTGGGAGACGTATCCTATACTTCTGTCAATGCGGTGTACAATTTCGGCACATTGAACCATGCTTTTATGGATTCAGCGGTGTTCGGTTTCCCGAATTATGATAGCGCTATTTCGATCTTTGAATTTCCTGCGACCTTCTACGTCGATCTTAACCATGATGGGGTCCGTGATCTCATGGTCAGTCCCCACGAGTCCGACATCTCAGAAAATATCGGAGGCACACGCCACTACCTCAATACAGGCACCGACGACGCGCCACACTTCGAGTTTCAGGGGCGTGGTCTTTTTTCTTCGGAAACAATCGATTTGGGCAGGATGTCATCCCCCACCTTTCTGGACTACAATGGCGACGGATTAATGGATCTCCTGGTGGGCTCCCAACAAGGGATCAAAAGTAGCGCTGATACGACCGTTATTATCTTTCAAATGAGTCTTTTTAAGAATGTGGGAACTCCCCAACTACCTGCTTTCCAACTCATCGACGATGATTTTCTGAATGCATCCACGTTTTTTCCGCCGATGATTGGAGCGTCGCCTGTGGCAGCCGACATCGATGGAGATGGCGACGACGACTTGTTGATTGGGGAGGGTGGAGGAACCCTGCGCTTTTTTGAAAATGCAGCCGTGATTGGCCAGCCAGCAATTTATGTGCAAGTGACGGACAAGTTGCGAGATGCAAATAATCAAGTGATTGATGTCGGAAACTTGTCTGCTCCCGAGCTGTACGACTTTGACGGGGATGGCGATTTGGATCTATTCATTGGCAATAGTTTTGGCGTCATTGCTTTTTATGAGAACACAGGAACAGCCACGAATCCTGTATTTACCTTAGTGACGAGCAATTTCGGGGGAATTGATGTCACCGACGAGTTCGGTGGCCTATTCAAAGGCCTCGCCAAGCCTCGATTTGTTGATTATGACAAGGATGGCACCGTAGAGTTGCTCGTGGGTGCTGAGGATGGATTCATTTATATTTTCGAGAATCCGCTGAATGGACTCACGACTTCCATCAATTCTTCAGGCACTTTGTTCGACGTGCGCCTGGGAAGAGACGTGACATTGGCAGCAGCGCCGCTCGACGACTCGGGGGAGTTGCATTACGTGATTGGCTCTAATCGCGGGGGCCTGCGCCTGTGGAACAACCGAACCTACGCCCAGAACCCCATTTCTATCGACAAGCCACGCATGTTGCCGAAGCTCCGGTTGGCACCCAATCCCGCGCAGGAATCCGTCTGGCTGGAATGGCCCGGCGACGAAACCAGACCAGCCACAGTTCAGGTGTTCACCACGATGGGCCAGTTGATTCACAGCGAATCTGTCCGTGCTCCGAGAGCAGCCTTGTCCTTGAATGGACTTCCAGCGGGAATGTATGTGGTGATGGTGGAGGAAAATGGCGAGCGCTGGGTAGGGAGGCTTGTCAAGGAGTAATTCTCTCTCAAAGGTTATCGCTTTATCGCCAATTGGGATCGTGTCCCCAAGCGCCGAGTCTTTGTCGGAGCTGATCCATCCAGGGCGGTTGTCGGAGAGAATCACTCTCGACTGCCGCCCTGATTTGTTGTAGCTCTTCCGAATCAATGCGCGCATCCGCTGCCCAGGCTTGCACTTGCCCATAGCGGTCACTGCTGCGAATGTCCACCATGGAGAGTTGTTCTTCTTCCCTGACCAAAAGATTGAAAAAGCTGAGCAGCGTCTGCTCCGCCGAGGCTTCTGCGAGTGCTTCTACCCCACGAGCGAAAGCTTCCCGTGTGAGGTCTTGTTGACACCCGATCTTCACCTTGCGAATTATATCAGGGGTCACTTTACCGGATTGACGCAGCGACTCGAAGCCAGGAACCCCTTTGCCTGCACTGTCTTGCTCAACAGGCAAATGCCAGGCACTGATGCTGGCAGAAATAACGATGGGATCCATGTCTAGAATCAAAGTGTCGCCTTGGCGAATCATTTGCTCGGGCTGGAGAGCAGCCAGGTCGTACCCCACGAGCACTTTTCCGCGACCAAGATAAATCAGGATAGGATCTTCCAGGGTTTCTTGCCGATAGGTGGTTCGCAAGCGCCGGAGTTCAGTATCGTATTTTGCGGCGAACTTCACCCAACTCGTCTTGCGAATCTCTTCCAATAACACATGTTCAGGCGAGGCCAGCGGACTGATCACCGCCTGGTACCAACCCGACTCAGAAAGGGTCCTGATATTTGCCCGAAATCGACCCGAAGCGGACATCACGATCTCCTGAGGATCGCGCCGAAAAGGCATATCAGCCATGGCCTTGTATTGCCTGCTATACATTTTTTGGACTTCGTCATACAGTTCAGTGAGCAAGATCCAATCATCGGCCTCCTGATGCTCCAGCCAAGAGTGTATCACCTCACCGTAGTACGTTGCTCCCACCAGTTGTCCGATATCTTTCACATCCTCCAAGACAGTGGGACCATGATCAAATGTGAAGTTGCTGCTTTGCCAACTCGGCAAAGACCAGCTATTCCACCAGCCCCACCAACTCAGGCCCATGGCGACCACCACGGCCAGGAGGCCCAACGCTACCCAACTGCGCAGGGACCAAGAAGGAAGCTTCAAGCGGGCAAATTTCATAGCTGATCGCCAATCACGTTACATATCGCTGCCATTCGATGAATATTCGAAGGAGACCTCTACAAATCCTGCTTTTTCAAGGAAATTGTGCAAAAAGGCCTCTGTTTTTTTGCGGACCAAGTCTTCGAGGTTCATTCGCTTGAGTTCCGCTCGAAGCTCGGTCTCTGCATTGCGGAAAAAAAGGTCCATGTCCTCGCTGCCGAGCATCCCATAGTATTTACTGAGGTAGAAATCTTTGGTGAATTCTTCGTTCACCCGAATGGATTCGGGAGGGATCGTGAGGCTGATCATCTTGGGAGGGGGAAGCAGCAGCCGAATTTT
Source organism: Bacteroidota bacterium (assembly GCA_036835375.1). Classification (GTDB taxonomy): domain Bacteria; phylum Bacteroidota; class Bacteroidia; order J057; family J057; genus JANQTF01. The sequence continues at coordinate 19,310 of DAITMB010000003.1, read as the reverse complement.
TCCAGCCTGCCAATCAATCTCGAGTGCCCGAACCATGCTTAGGTCGATACCCGCTTTGACGTGGGCTTCGGTCTCGGCCAGGAATTCAGAGTACCCCATAGGAATACCAAGAATGACATTGTCCTTTTTTCCCTTCACTACCTTGGTGAAGACCATCTGCACCGTCGCCAACTCCGAAGAAGCCTGGAGGCGGGACATCAGCTCAATGTCCTGCTCCGGCTTTTGAGAGGAGCAGTTGATCAGAAAGGAAGACAACAAGAGGTAGGCCAGATAGCGAGAGGCGAGAGGGTACATAATGAATGGACGAGTCGAAAGATAAGGAAGTTGGCGGAATTGAGTACATGTGCCTGCATGTGGAGACAATGACAAATTTCATGATCGGGAAGTTATGAGCGAAAATTGCTTGAGGACACTGCGAACGAATTGGTCTAAGCGAATCAAGATTTCCCTTCCCGGTCCAGGAGATGCTGCCCAAGATGGCAATCGAGGCAGCGCTTGACGGTGCAATAGCGCTTGTGAAGCTGAATCATGGCTTGGGCATGCAGCGCGTGTGCGTTGGGCCACCCCAACTCGGTGAACACCCGGGTGTGCTTGTTTGACTCGGCGGGTAGCGCGGTCATGAGGTCCTCCAACCACGCAGCGGGATGTTCTCTACCATGTGCAATCTGGTAGAGCCATCCCAGGGGCACGAATACATTCACCGCCAACACCGTCTGCTGGCTGTGCCCCAGGCGTTTGGGACTGGGCTTACTTTCTTCCCCAAATCGGTAGTGGCTGTCCCAATAGGCAGAAGCCCGGTAGCTGGACTGCAAGAATCGCTCAATACCGCCCTGTTCGAGCAGAGGCATCAACGATCCCAGCTGCGTCCACAAGTCAGCCATTTGGGACAGGCGCAGGGTTGGAAATCCCGCAGGCCTCATGCGAAGAAAATGTAGCGGCTCCCTTACCGACGAAATGCCGTGTTTTTCCTGGAGATATCTCCATTCCTGCATCAACTCGGCGGCATATCCCGGCTCTGTGGTGGGTAGCATTCCTGATGCTCCGAACAGCAAAGCTTCAAGCTTGGTGCGATCAGTAGCTTCCTTGCGAAGCACCGCAGCGCCCACCCGCTTCGCGAGATCCCGAAATCCCTCTTGATTCACAGGGCCGCCAAGAGAAGCGGCGGTTTCCTCCCAAAGCACCTGCTCCCAATCTTGCACCCGCTCCCGCAGTCGTTCTTGCATACGGAGGGCCTTGTCTTCCATGCGCTCCATGCTGAGCCGGTCTAGCCAGGCGGCGATTCGGCGCTTCGGAACATGATGAATTTGGCCGACACAGGGAAGGGATTGTTGCGAAAGTTGCAGTTCTTGATAGCGGCGAAGGGTCGCTTCAGACACTCGGTCGGCGATCACGATTTCTGGCAGGGGAGAGCCATCCTGCCTGATGGGCGCCTTGACGGAGGGGCGATATACCACATGAAGGACACAAGCATTGTAGCCTTCGTCGCGATGATGTCCGTGTCGATACCAATCGTCCCCTTGCACGTGAATTTCGACGTGGCCTCGCCATTCGATGTCGCCAATTCTGAGCTGTGCATGGAGGAAGTCCGGGCCCTGGTCTTGGTGAAGCCTGCCTGGCTGAATGATCTCCACCCGCTGGCCATCGGTCGTGTACCACTCATTGGACCGGAAGCGGACCCCTTCCCAGAGAAAATGGAGAAGCTTTTCGGGGGGCTGTGCGAAAAGAGACATATGCATGATCTTTGGCAGAAGGCGAACAAGAAGCAGGCTTTCCCCTCGTATTCAATCCTTTTCCGGAGACATGGCCCCAAAAGAAGCTTTCCCAACCTTCCGAAATGGAAGATAGTTAATTCCAGGGTAATTCGCTTCGCTTTTGCCAGTATTCCTCAGGAGATTCGGCAATGCTGTGCAAGTAATCCCAGTCGAGCAGTCGAGGGGGGACTTGCAGAGATGAAATGTTGTTGTGGAGTTGGTCGGAGGTAGCGGCCCCGGAGAGGACCACATCAGCCCAAGGCTGAGAGAGCACAGCGGCGAGGCAAAAGGCTTCCAAAGAGGTGTCGAGGAGGGCAGCTTCCTGCTCTAGGTGCTTGCGGATCGGAGCGAAGGCAGGATGAACGTTTCGAGAGGTAAGGCGACCATTGGCAAGGGTTTCCTTGACGATGATCCCGGTCCCGGAATTATGGGCATGTGCCAGGAGTGGCCCGATGGAAGGCTCGAGGATGTTCCATGTGGCCTGCACAACAGAAAATAGCGGCAGGCCATCCACCTGAATGTCGAGTGCTTTTTCGAGGGTTTGGTTTTGTTGTGCGCCACTCAGGCTCAAGCCGATGTAGGTGCCTTCATTGCGCAGCTTCGCCAATTCTTGGAGGACCTCCAGTCGTTCGAGCACACCGCTTTCGAGCGTAGCAGAGTGGATTTGGTACAGACCGATGTATTGGCCAAGGTTCAGCACACTTTCTTTCCACTGTCGGTGGAGCACAGGCAGGGTGTGCTCTTTCACTTCATGGGTTAGGGCCTTTACCTGCCAGCCAGCCGTGTAAGTATAACCCCACTTGGAGCCAATGGCGAGGGAACCGTGCAGCGGTTTGCGGTCTTGTAGCCAAGTGCCAAGAAATTCTTCCCCGCGCCCATAGGATCGGGCGACATCGAAGTAGCGGACACCTGCCTCCCAAGCTTCATCCAGTATCTGGTGGGCATGATCTTGTAGGTCAACGGGAGCGTAGCGCCCCGAAAGGTCTCGCCCGTGGCCGAGATTGATGTAGCCGGGTCGGCCCAGAGCTGCTAAGCCGAGGCCAAGGCGTGAAGTGGTCAGACTGGTTTTGCCAAGGGCACGAAGTGGAATATGACTCATGGGGCTATTGGTAAGAATAATGAGATACCTACTCGGAGGAAAGGGGGAGAATTAACGCTGAATTTTTGCCTGATCGATTGCTGAGAGGGTGTCTCAGTGGACCAAATGAGCGGCAAAAATTCATCAAGAACCCCAGAAGCTGGCCACCCGGGAGCAGGTGAAATAAAAGGCCTATTCGCAGACATATTCATAGCGCTCGATAGAAGTTTGTCCGTCCCAATCGGTGAATCGAATTTCGGTCGGTAGGCCGGAAAATTGGTAGCGGTACTCAGCCTGCTGTCGATAGGTATGAATCGATACTTCTCCACTGGGAAGGTAAGAAAACTGCTCATGTGTACGACTCAGTGGGTTGTTCTTTCGATGCCAGGGAGCTACAGCAGCGAAATTAGGCCAAGGACTACGCTGGGTGTCGTAGGTGACAGTGGTCCGAGATTCCAGTCGGGTTTTAGAAGCTTGGGCAGGGTCCTGTTGCCAGCAGGATTCGCGTTGAAGTAAATCTCCTTCCCATTCCCAGGTACAATTTCGAGAAAGAATCTCTTCTGTTCCCTCCACCACATAAGTGAAAACCTCCGTGCTGCTCAGCTCCTCATTTACAAAACCCTTGTGAACGAAAAGTTGTTTTTCGTAAGCTTCCCATTGTCCTGCCGGAGAGAGCCGAAAGGCAACGATCTGGGAGAGCAGAGAATCCGGGCCGTATTCAAAGCTGCGATAGTGCTGCAACGTTCCTGTGGAATCCCGGATTTCCTCTCGCACCAACGTCGTCATTTCATAAACGAAATAATTGATGCTGAAGGGATTGCGCGTAGTAATGTGCGTGAGGAGCGCTCCTTCATATGCCCAGGTGGCGAGGGTGTCGCCAGCTTCATTGCTGAGAAAGCTGGTGTAGCAAGCGACCGGCATTTGTTCTCGGCTACATCCATTGACGAGAAGGCTTCCTAAGATTCCTACAAAGAATGCGCGCAGGAGACGATCAGCGCGACTAGAGACGTGATCACGGTCGAGGTCAGGGCCTGGTCCATTGGGAGTCATTCCGCATAATCTGTCTGTAGATTCACCTTGCATAGATCATAGCTGGGCTTGTGGCTGGGAAGTTACGATGTGCGATTGAGGGAAAAAATCTCGTAGTATAACTTTGTTTTGCTCCTTTCTGTAGATTTGCAGGCATGATTCGCAAGCTCCTTCGCCCACTTTACCGATGGACGCACGACCGCCTCAACGATAGCGCTGGTCGCTGGCCCGGGATGCCGGCCACTTTTCAGGGCAGGACCATCGGGCGGGGACACATCTCCGACGAGCACTTGGCGCATCCCGAGCTGGATGATGCCATGAGCCAAGAGTTTGTAAAAATGGGGCTTGTGGTTGAAGACTTCACAATTGAAGCGAAGGGCTTTCGCGATTGGTTGGCAGCATCTTCTTATCCCACCGATTACTATGGTGGCGGCAAGGATCCTGAACAAAATTTTCTTGAAAAGGCGTTGGAGCACTATGTTTCAACCCAGTTTTTCGAGGTAAACAAAGCTTCTACCTTCATTGACATGGCCGCTTGCACCTCGCCCTTCGCAGATCTGATTGCGGCCCGCTATGGTGCCCAGACGTATCGCCAAGACTTGGTCTATCCCAAAGGTGTGAATGGCCGCCAGATCGGTGGATGGGCACATGAGTTGTCGCTACCCGATGCCAGTGTGGACGCAGTGACCCTCCACTGTTCGTTGGAGCACTTTGAGGGCAACAGCGATACATTCTTTTTTCAAGAACTGGAGCGAGTGCTTCGGCCTGGCGGACGGGCGGTGGTGCTCCCGTTTTATCTGGGATATCGCTACACGATTCACGTGGATCCAGCTTATAATTTACTCAAAGCTCATCGACCAATCCTTGATCCCAAGGCTTCGCTCCGCTATTGCGATTGGTACCAATACTTTTCCCGGCATTACGATCCCCAGGCGCTTCAGGAGCGAATTCTTGACGCAGCACCGTCCTTACAGTTGACTCTCTACCGGGTCCGCAATTTTCAAGAGATTCATGCCGAATCCTATCTTCGTTGGGTGGGGGTGTTTGAGAAGAGAGATTTTTAGAGGCGAGAGGTTGAGAAGCGAGAAGTCAGATGAGGGAAGTCAGATGAGAGATGTTGAGAGGCGGGATTTTGAGAAGAGAGAGGGGAGAGAAGAGCTAAGAATTTAAATTCTTATTTGTTACAAGACTTCTTTACAAGACTTCAAGGAGGCGCTCCAGACCGATTCCGCGTGATGCTTTGAGTAATACAAGGTCGCAGCCCTGGATCAAATGTCGTGCGTGCTGTTGGGCGGCAATGGCATCTGAAAAATGGTGATGCGGCACAGAAAGTACCCCGAGGGTATGACGGATGTCTTTTCCGACTCCAATGACCAAGGTCGGTGCTAATTTCTCTATGCGTTCTCCGAGTTGTCGGTGGAGGGTTTCGCTGTCTTTGCCCAGTTCATACATGTCTCCGATGATCAGGGCGACCCGCGAAGCGCCCAATGACATGACATGCTCAATGGTTGCTTTCATAGAACTTGGATTGGCATTGTATGCGTCCATCCAAATGCGGTATTCGCCCCGGTCGATGAGTTGGCTGCGATGGTTGGTGGGCAAATAGGCAGAGATACCTTCGATGAGTTGGGTAGCATCCACGCCAAAGTGAAAGGCCACGAGCGCCGCCGCCGCGAGGTTGAGGGCATTGTGATGGCCCGAAAGGGCAGTGGTGACTTCCCAAGTGAGTTGTTGTTGCAGATCGTGGAGCAAAGCGACCATGCCTTCAGGAGTTTGGGAGCGAATGTCCACCCGAATCGTTCCTCGATTCCGTCCGAAACTGGAGCTACGGGCGTATCCTTCTCCGAAAGCGCTGACGCGAGGGTCGTCTGCATTGAGAAAAAGCCAGCCGCCACGTGCCTTTACTACTTCCAGCAATTGACCTTTTTCAGTCTGGACGCCCTCCAGGCTAAGGAGCTTTTCTATGTGGGCATGACCAATGTTGGTGATCAGGCCTGCATCTGGAGCGGCGATCAGGGCAAGTTCCAAGATGTCACCGGGCTGATTGGTGCCCATTTCGATCACGGCGATCTCTGCGTCGGGCGGACATGCCAGGATGGTGAGGGGCACCCCAATGTGGTTATTGAAATTTCCTGCAGTGGCGTGGACACGATATTTGGGCCGGAGGGCTGCGGCAATGAGTTCTTTGGTCGTGGTCTTTCCATTCGATCCCGTCAGGCCAATCACTGGAAAAGACCAACGTTGCCGGACTGCCCGAGCGAGATTCTGAAGGCTCTGGAGGCTATGATCGACCCAACGAATGCGGTCGTCCTGCGCAGCTTCTGCGACCTGCGGATCGTCCACCACCGCGTAGGCTGCCCCCGCTTCCAAGGCGGCCTTTGCAAATTGATTTCCATCAAATCGCTCGCCTTTCAGCGCCCAGTACACATCGCCCGGCTTGATGCTGCGGGTATCGGTGCACACGGAGGGATGGGCCAGGAAAAGGGCGAGAAGATCTTCGGTGGCGTTCGCAGTCATGAAGTCGAAAAGGTAGGTGAGGAAATGACAAAGGAGCCCTTCAGCAAAGGACTTCTCAGGGCGGATCAATGCAGGGCAATTAACTATCTATTGCCCAAGATCGCGCCAATCCAGCAGGGTTGGATGTCGAGGGATCCTTTTTTTTCGTTGGCAAAATAGTCGATCTTCCATTCTCCAAACGCCCTGCTGTCATGAAATCTCGGTCTCTGTGGCTCTTCTTTCTGCTTCCGCTGCTGGTTTGCCTTGTTGCTTGTGGGCAGCGAATGTCCGGCAATGACGACATATTGGAAGGGAGTATTGTAGCGACAACTGAGGACTCTATTTTCCTGTATCGGCAAGAAGGCTTGATTCGGAGCCAGGTAGCTGCTGCGGCGTTGATACAGAATGGAGATTCGGCGCGCTTTGCGATGGCGGTGGACACCCTGCCAGCGGGCTGGTACTTTTTGGGCAAGGCCCCCAATCAGTTGAGCCAGGTGCTGCTGCGCGACGGGGCGCATGTGGTCGTGGCGGGAGACTTGTCTCGCAATGGGATGGGCGTTCGCCGAGGCCAGGCTCATCTATCCTGGCTCGCAGTGGAAGCGCGATACTACCAGTTGTATCAAGCCAGCACGGCGATAGAGCGCATGGCGAGGATGTCGCTGGGGCAAGGAGAGCAGCAAAATTACCTCGATTATGCTAAACTGGCCCTCGCCGAATACGATGTGTTGGCTGCGTGGATGGATTCCTTGCAGGCACAGGACCCCTGGTTGGCATGGGAATTTCGCCTGCGGACGATCCCGCCATTTTTGCCGTTGACTGGCGATGCCTCCAATGAGGCTGCCTTTGAGGCCTATGATACCTACTGGCGGGACTTGCTCCGCCAGCTAGACAGAGAAGCTGCCCGCTATCCGGGCTTGATCCAAGGGTTGCAGACGTGGATGAATCTTCAGCGGCGGGAGGAAGACTGGGCGCTGCCCGCTTTGCGCCAATCTCGGCTGGATGCCTTGCTGGTGGAGGCTGGGGAGGGAACTTCCCTGCACCGGGAGTTATTGGCAGGGGCGATATCGTCCCTCGACGAGCAAGGCGACACCCTGATGCGGGGCTACGCTCAGGCATATCTGCGCCACTATGGTGGCAATCGCCGCATGGAAAGCTATTTGGAGGCAAGAATTCAATTCTATGAGTCAAAAATCAAGGACGAATCTCGTGATCTGCCGAGGTACGGCCTGTGAGTAGTTGGGGAAGAGAGGCTTAGATTGGTGTTCGCAGAGAATCTGAATTATCTCGTACCTTTGAGTTAGGAGATATGGAAGCAAGCTGCATTTTGATTGTGGATGACGAGTCCGATATCGTGGATTTGCTCCACTACAACCTCAAACGTGAGGGCTACAAGGTGATCACCGCCTCCGATGGAGAAGGGGCCGTGAGGCTAGCCCGTAAGCACAAACCCGACCTCGTCCTGCTCGACATCATGATGCCGAAAATGGACGGGATGGAGGTGTGCCGACAACTGCGGGAAGAGCTGGAGTTGCGCAAGACCTTTATCGTGTTTCTTACTGCTCGGGCAGAGGAATATTCTGAAGTAGCAGGATTCGACGCAGGCGCGGATGATTATATTTTCAAGCCGATCAAGCCTCGGGTGCTGCTGCGCAGAATCAAGGCCATTTTGCGCAGAGATGTGGTAGAAGAGCCTAACCAGGTGCTTCATGTTGGCGATCTCATCATTCGGCGTGACGAATATTTGGTGACCAAGGGAGACACCGTGTTGAGTCTGCCGCGGAAGGAGTTTGAATTGCTTTTTTTCCTGGCCTCCAATCCCGGTAAAGTCTTCAAGCGGGAAAAACTCCTTGAAAATGTGTGGGGGGACGTGTATGTGGTAGATAGGACCATTGATGTCCACGTAAGAAAACTTCGTGAAAAGATCGGGAACGACTATATTCAGACCGTCAAAGGTGTCGGGTATAAGTTCTTCGCCGAAACATGAAGCCAAAAGTTCCCTCTTCTGTCCAAGTATCGCTCTATCTAGCGCTAGGCCTGACCCTCGTGTTCGGTTTGTTCGCCTACTTCGGGACTGACAAATCGACGATTTCTTTCGGATTTGTCTTGGCTTTCTTCTTTGTGACCTTTCTCGCGCTGCTGGCTGTGCTGGAGTGGCTGGTGTTTCGCCGGCTGGAGAGCATTCAGTTGGTGAATCAGCGGGAAATCAAGAAGCTCAAGGACCTGGAGACCTACCGCCGGGAGTTTTTAGGGGAAGTATCGCACGAGTTGAAAACGCCCATTTTTGCGATCCAGGGATTCATTCACACGCTGATCGATGGTGCCATCGACGATTCCAAAGTGCGAGTGAAGTTTCTCAAAAAAGCCATGAAAAACTCCGATCGGCTGGCGACACTTGTGGACGACCTCCTGATCATTACACAAGCAGAGAGCGGCGAGATCGACATGAAGATCCGTCGCTTTTCTATCTACGAATTGGTCAACGACGTCGTGGATTCGCTGGAATATAAGTTTTCTCGCAAAGGAAGACACATCACTTGCGTGGTGGAAGCAGGGGGCCTTCAGAAACAAGAGGTCCTCGCAGATCGAGAGCGGATCCAGCAGGTGTTGACCAACCTTGTGGACAATGCGATCAAGTACGGCAACAGCGAAGGCACTATCCGGATCCGATTGACCCAAAGCAACGATAAGGTGCTCGTGTCGATCATAGATGACGGGCCCGGGATCGCAGCGGAGCATTTGGAAAAAATCTTCCGCCGTTTTTATCGCGTGGACAAAAGCCGATCCCGCGAAACTGGGGGCACCGGCCTTGGATTAGCCATTTGCAAGCACTTGCTCAAGCTTCACGGCGAGACCATCTCTGTTTCCAGCCAGCTCGGCGAAGGCACCACGTTTACTTTCACGATGAAAGTAGCGCAGTAAGGGGGGCGTCATGATGAAAGTTGTGGAGAAATTTTCGCTCAACAATTGTCGCGATAGGAAGTATAAGTTGATATTAATCTGCTGATTTAGCTATATTGCACTCGGCAGCACTTTTGTGAGTAATGGCGCAAGATTACATGAAATATGCGCATGCTCCGTTATTTATCCAATCAGTATTTTTTCACTTCTTACTCCTTGTCACGATGAACGATAAAGTGAAATATTGGATCATGCATCGCCATGTCCCATGGTTTGATCGGTAGGCAGCCATTCCTTTCGTTCTTCTAACCATGTTCTCGTTCTTCTTTTGGGGCGAACATATTTTGGGATGGCTCACAGAATCCCCACATGAGTTTGGGAAAGGCCCAAGGTCAATGGTCATATTTTCCATTGGTCCTTCAGTTTTTTATCTGATTGGGAGATATTCGGCCCTTTTTTATGATCGAAGCAAGCAAGCAGCGCAGTAGATTCCGGTTTGCTGAGTTGGATTGTATTTGACAAGAGGTTGGATATATTTTGAATTATCAATATAAACACATAATTGATAATTCGTGTATTTTGCTCGCTTTGACAGTCTGACGAATCGATACAGGAATGAGAATGGGCGGAAGCTGTCTGTACGGACTGTGAAAATGCAGGCGACAACAGGAGGTAGCGCAGCAGATTTTCGTCGGAAACAACCAGTGACGAAAAAGCAGGGGGTCCATTCTCCTATAATTCTAAATCTTAACCTTGTTCGGGTCAATTAAGAGGGGTGTGATCGCTTTGGAAGGAAATGATTTTGGGGAGGGCATCATCTTGCTGATTCTACGGCTCCGTAGCGAAATGCGATATCATTATTTGTTAAAATAACGAAAGATCATAGAACTTAAAAAACTTCTGTTTCTATTTTCAAATAATTCAGACTGGAGAGTTGCCAGCACGTTTAGAACGAATGTTCCACTCCTACCCATCTGGTGTAGCAGATTGATTCACGATTATGAATATTTGTGATGTGCATCAATTGACGGATATGCTGTGAAATATTGATAGGTGCCTCGTTTTTATTGATCATCAGACTACGAATGGGGCAGTAATTTGGATGGTTTATGATATTTAAGAGCTTCTTCGTGAAACTTTTCCGATTGAAATAGACGAAGGAATTTTGCTTATTAAAGCAAAACCATCGAAACTCTTGAACCTTCCGAGGAAGGTATGAGGGCTGCGTACTTACCCATTTTTTTTGAGCTTTTTTGAAAGGATCTGGTATATTTTCGGAAAAAATGGCTTATTTTCGATAAGATCTATTGTGTGTTAGACGCAAAATTAATTTGAGCTGAGGAATTTGAGAGCCGCAACCCCCGAAAGCGCTTCCCTGCACAACCCATGAAACGCTGAGAAGAACTTTTTGCAAAGAGCATTGGCGTATTTCTGCTTATTCATAGTGAACATTCGTTGGTTGACATCCTTTCCGGTGTCAATGCCCACTTGCGCCCACACGCGCGAAGTGATTTGGTATGTCCATCGACGGAAAATGCTTTCCCTTGTTCAATTTTCTCTTTCTATCCTCCCCAGGAGTTTATTTTTGAAGTCCACCTTTTCCTAACCAAACCTTTAAGCTAGTCTGATGAGAAGATTTTTTCAATTATTTCAATCACTATGTTGCCTCCTGCTGCTCAGCCCTATGCTTGGTTATGCGCAGGGTGTGCCCGAGTTGATGTATTTTAAGTTTGATGGGACAGGCACCACTGCTGTGCCCAACCTCGCGAGTAGCCCCGTAGGCACCAATCCTGCCGCATTCGTTGGTACAGGTTTGTCACAGGGGCCCTCTGGCCAGTTTGGCAATGCGCTGATTGGGACTGGAGCAGCCACTGCTAGCGGAAATGTCAATACTGGATGGACAACCAACCTCACTGGCGACTGGACCATCTCTTTCTGGACCAGTAACATCCAGCCGAGTGGCACCCTATACTACATATTTGGGGACCCGAATGCCGGCAACTTCCGCTGCTTTACCAATGGGATCGCAGGTGCTAACAACTGGATGCTGCGCGGAACGGGAATCACCGATGTGACCATCCCCAATGGTGCGACTACGGCTTCCAACACGATCCACTTCGTACACGATGCTGCCGCCTCTGAGATCAGAGGGTACCTGAACGGTGTTTTGGTGACAACGGTGCCTCAAGCAGGTCCTTTATCAATCACGAGTACGGTTGGTCCATTCACCGTCGGTGGCCAGGGAACTAACACAGGGCTGAGTCCTGGCGGTTTAATGGATGAATTTCGGATCTACAATCGCGCGCTCTCTGCAACAGAAATTACCTCGACGTGGAACCAGACCCTACCATTTGCCGTCGGTCCTATCGACCTGGCACTCGGAGGACTCAGCTCGCCATTGCTCACGCCAGGCTCATGTTTCGGTCCTTCTGAGACGGTGACAGCCAATCTCTTCAGCTTCGGGACGGACACGCTCAACTTTGCGAGCAACAACGCCCAAATTACCATCAACGTCACGGGACCTAATCCGCAGACCTTCACGACGACTTTGACCTCTGGCACGTTACTTCCCGGCGCTTCTTTGCCCGTGACGCTCTCCACCAATTACAACATGGCAGCCGGAGGGGTATATACCTTCAGTGGGTTTGTGCAATTTCTGACGGGTGGACCCGATGCCAACCTTGCGAACGATACGTTGTCCGCTTCGTCAGTGACCAATTTCTCTGTGGCGGTAACACCGGGAGCCGCATTCACAGAAGATTTTGAGACGTTTTCTACAGGAAATCCCGGTACGCTAGCCAATGGCTGGACTCGATCCTCTGCCGGAAACACGGAGGGCTGGCTCGTAGAATCAAACGGTGTGCAGAACACGACCCTCACTGGTCCTATCACCAATCACACGCCTGGAGGACAGATTTATATGTACATTGAGTCCACCGCAGGTCTCACAGGTACAACCTACGACCTTACAAGTCCATGCCTGGATCTGACTGGCGTGACCACTCCCGTGGTCTCGTTTTGGTACCACATGTTCGGCTCGACCATCGGATCGCTGAGCCTCGTGGTGAAAGGAGGATCCTCCACGGGTGCGGATACCACCATATGGACCCTCTCGGGTTCCCAACAGTTTGCGGAAACAGATCCGTGGAAAGAGGCATTTGCCAACCTGACTCCCTGGGCTGGCGATATCGTGCAACTGGCTTGGAGGGGTGAAAAGGGCGGACCGAACGGGGATATCGCCATTGATGATGTCTCTGTGTTTCAGCCCATCCCGAATGACCTTGGGATCGTCGGGGTTTCTCCGACAGGGCAAGCTTGTCTCACGCCCAACTCTACGATTACGGTATTGGCAAGAAACCAGGGTTCGAATGTGATTGATTTCTCTCTCAACCCGGTTACAGCTTCGGTTGTGGTGAGCGGTGCTTCCACAGGAAACTTTACTTCCACAGTCCTTAATAGTGGAACACTTGGTCTGCTAGATACGGTGGAGATCGTAGTGACAACCGGGGCTGACTTGTCGGCAGTAGGATTTCACATCTTTGCGGGAGCGATCTCCATGACAGGGGATGCGAATTTGGCCAACGACTCCATCCTTTCTGCGGTAGAGTCTCTCCCCACATTTACCTATCCTTTTACTGAAGACTTCGAAAGCTTTGTAGCTGGTGCACCGGGAACTTTTGCCAACGGTTGGTACCGTACGCCAGTGGCTTCCGGTAACTTTGAAGGATGGACAGTAGAGACCAACGGGATCCAGAACACGGCCAATACAGGGCCTATCAACAATAACACACCCGGCGGAACAACTTACCTCTATCTGGAGTCGTCCGGAGGGCCTGTAGGTACAATCTATGAACTGTTGTCCCCTTGTATCCTATTGACGGGAGCTACCACACCACAGGTATCATTCTTCTACCACATGTTTGGATCCACCTGCGGACCATTGAGCTTGGTGGTGAAAAATGGGTCCTCGACGGGAAGCGATACCACCTTATGGACAATTTCCGGGCAGCAGCAGACTTCTGAATCAGCCCCTTGGCTGCAAGCATTTGGAGATCTGACTCCATGGGTTGGAAGTTCCATACAGCTGGCATTTGTGGCGGAGAAAATAGGTGTGAATGGAGATGTCGCCATTGATGACGTCTCAGTGTTTCAGCCATTAGCCACTGACGTTCAGGCTTTGGCTATCTCGCCCAATGCCGCCTCATGTTATACCTCAGCAGAGGAGATCACCGTTGCGGTGAGGAATGTAGGGGCGAATCCTCTTAATCTTTCTTTGAATCCTTTGTCGGTAACGGTGAACATGACCGGGGCTGCTACACAGACATTCACTTCACCCGTCATCAATACCGGAACAATTGGCGTCTTGGATACCCTTTTGGTGACCGTCACGACCACTGCCAATCTTTCTGTTCCTGGCACTTATACATTAGAAGCGATCACCAATCTGGTTGGAGACCTGGATGCGTCAAATGACACCACGACGAGCAATCCATTGTCGCTGCCAATCCAGACTGCGCCGCTGTTGGAAACCTTTGAGACCTTTGTCGCTGGTAGCCCTGGCACGCTTGCCAATGGCTGGACCAGAAATGGTGGAGGGGCAAACGAGGGTTGGCTGGTAGAGAATAATGGAATCCAAAATTCTACTCAAACTGGCCCGCTAAATAATCACACTCCCGGAGGTCAGGTGTACATGTACCTTGAAACTTCCGCTGGTGGGGTGGGAAGTGCGTATGATCTCATCTCTCCTTGTATTGACCTCGTCGGCCTCACTTCTCCTAAGCTCTCATTTTGGTATCACATGTTTGGTGCCACGATGGGCACAATGCAAGTAGTGATTCGGGAAGCTGGGGTGGATACGACGATCTGGTCATTATCAGGACAGCAACAAACGGCTGAATCAGATCCTTATATCCAACAGGTCCTCGATTTGGATCCATGGATTGGAGCTTCCATTCAGGTAATATTTGTGGGTATTCGTGGCACCAGCTTCACGGGGGATATGGCCATTGACGATGTTAACATCTTCAATGTTTCTCCCGACGATGTAGCGACTACCGCCATCAAGCAGTATGACGCAGGATGTGGACTCTCTGCCACAGAAGTCATTGAGGCGGAGATCACAAACGTGGGATCGACGCCGGTCGTTGGCCCATTCAATGTCAACTATTCTGTGAACGGTGGACCGGTCGTGACGCAGTCCTATACGGGCACCTTGCAGAGCTTTGGAGATTCGGACACGATCGTTTTTACCACAACTGCCGATCTCTCAGGGTCTAATATCGTGTATAACATCCAGGTCTGGACAAGCTACCCGATTGACAGTAATCCCTCTAATGACACCTTGCTGTATGCGTTCCAGTCAACGCCTGGGGTACCATTTTTCGAGGACTTTGAGACTTTTACGGCAGGATCCCCAGGAACCTTCGAAAACGGTTGGTCCATTACGACACCCGTTGCGAGTGCTGGTTGGTTTGTCGAGACCAATGGCGTACAGAACTCTACCCAGACAGGGCCACTGACTAACCACACGCCTGGTGGACAGGTGTACGTCTATACAGAAACCTCTGGCGGGTCAGTCGGAAGTGTGTTTGAATTGATCGCCCCTTGTATCAGTTTGGCTGGCGTGAGTTCGCCTCAAGTCTCTTTTTGGTACCACATGTTCGGAGCCACCATGGGTACGATGTCATTAGTCGTGCGAAATGGCTCTTCCACGGGTACCGATACCACCATCTGGTCACTTTCGGGGCAACAGCAAAACTCTGAAAATGCCCCTTGGCTTCAGCAGATCGTGGACTTGACTCCTTGGGCCGGTGGTAGCATCGAGCTCGTGTGGGTGGGAATACGCGGCACAAGCTTCACAGGAGATATGGCCATTGACGATGTCAATATTTTTCAGCCCTATGCCATCGACGTCGGAGCAGTCGCCGTTACGAGCCCCAATGCAGATTGTGGTCTTTCCGCTACGCAGACTCTGTGTTTCGATTATGTGAACAACGGGTTTGATACGCTGACCGCCACGGTAGCTAAGTTCTCGGTCAATGGAGGACCGTTTTCTACGTTGGAGAACATTCCCGGAAGCTTGCTTCCCGGCGACACCGCCAATTACTGCTTCACAGCTACGGCTGATCTTTCAACCATCGGGTTGAACGAAGTCATGGTAGTGGTAACGCACATCAGTCCGCTGGACTCCAATGCGTTCAACGATACGATTGTCAAAGTTCTTGATAATCGTCCCGTGGTCTCCACCTTTCCTTATACACAGGATTTCGAAAGTGCCGCCTGGGCACTCCCCACCTCCACTGGCAATCCAGTAATTTCGCTTCCAGAAGGATGGGTCAACGTGCAGGGTGAAGCCAATCAAGACTGGGCGGTGAGATCGGGCACTACCCCTTCCGCCAACACAGGTCCGC
Organism: Bacteroidota bacterium; assembly: GCA_036835375.1. GTDB lineage: Bacteria > Bacteroidota > Bacteroidia > J057 > J057 > JANQTF01. The sequence continues at coordinate 3,648 of DAITMB010000003.1, read as the reverse complement.
CATCCGACCATACCACGGGATCAGGAAGGTATCTCTATGTGGAAGACACTAGCCCTTTCAACAATGATTCGGTGATCGTCTCTACACCATGTTTCGACGTCTCTGCGCTGCTATCTCCAGTGTTTTCGTTCTGGTATCACTCGAACAATCCCAACCAGCCGAATGACGAAAACGAGCTGCATGTTGACCTTGTCTTCAACGGAACGACGATCTACGACATCATTCCACCGATTGGTCACAAAGACAACAACTGGAATTTAATAGAGATCGGCCTAGGTCAGTTCATAGGGACCATCTCTGTTCGCTTCCGGGTGAACAACAACAACAACTTCGGCAACCACGACATCGCCATCGATGACATCAGAATCGTGGATCTTCTCCCTCAGGATGCTGGGATCACGCTCGTGGCAGAGCCAGTGAGTGGTTGTGGGTTGCTCGCCAATGATACCCTGGTGCTGGCCTTGGCCAACTTGGGAGTGGACACAATCTTTGGGGGCCTCACGGTCAACTATAGTATCAACGGTGGGCCAGTGAACAGCGCGCCTTTCACCGATACCTTGCTTCCTGGGTTTTTGCTACCCTTCACATTCTCTGGAGTGAATCTCGCGACACCTGGAGACTATGTAGTTACAGCCTGGACCTCTGGCTTGGTCGGCGACTCCAATTTCTTCAATGACTCGGTGACGACCCTGATCAAATCCGTTCCGCAGATTGCGTCCTATCCCTACTCCGAAGACTTTGAGTCGGGAGATGGTGGCTGGTCAGTCGAATCGATTCCAGGATCGCCTGCTTCATGGGGATTGGGTACTCCTGCCAAACCCATCATACAGGGCGCAGCTTCGGGCGTGAATGCCTGGGCCACTGGATTGAACAATACCTACATCAATACTTTGGGTGCCAACAGTGTCTATAACCCCAACGAGTCTTCTTGGGTGATTTCTCCTTGCTTTGACTTCAGCGCATTGACGGCCCCGACCATTGAGATGAATGTGTGGTGGTCCAGCCAGCTAAATCAGGACGGAACAGTGCTCCAGGCCACGGTGAACAATGGTGCTTCATGGGTGACGATAGGTGCAGTGGGAGACCCCGACAATTGGTATAACAACGCAAACATCGGCGGGAGTCCGGGAGGACAATTGATTGGATGGTCTGGAACATTAGCGAACAGCTCGAATGGCTGGGTCAAGGCAAAAAACCGGATGGACTTCCTCGCAGGCGAGCCCGAAGTGCGCCTCCGTGTGGCCTTTGGCTCCAATGTGTCGGTTCAGAATGATGGTTTTGCCTTCGATGACATCTTCATCTTCGATACGCCATCTGATGATGTCGGGGTAGATGCGATCGTGTCGCCAGCGGCCAATATTTGTGGAGACGACTCTACCATAGTTGCTGTGACCCTCACTAACTACGGCATCGACACTGCAACATCAGTTCCGGTATTTGTGGAGGTAACCGGTGCAGGTACCAGTACATTCAGCTCGACCTTCACAGGGACTCTGGCACCCGATTCCTCCACCAACTTTGTGGTAGGCTCTTTCAACACAAGTGTCGGCGGTACCTTCAATCTCTTGGCCTACAGTGTCTATTCGGGAGACACATTGACCTTTAATGACTCGGCCTTCAAGGTGGTGACGGTAACACCAGTTCCGCTGCCTCCCGTTGTAACAGGAGATTCCCTTTGTTCTGACGTGGACTCGGCGCAGTTTACGCTCACCGCCTTTAGTCCTTCGGGGATCGAAAACTTCTGGTATGATTCATTAGTAGGCGGCACTGCATTTTTTGTAGGGGACACCTTCCAGACCCCCTTCTTGTCCGCGTCGACTACCTACTATGTGTCTTCTGGAAGCGACTTGGCAGATACCATCACGACCACCTTCTCAGGGACCAATGGTCAAAGTGGGAACATGTTTGATGTGACTGCACTTGCGGGATCCATTGAGATTGACAGCCTCGACCAGATCTTTGGTTCGGCGGGGACGGCGACCTTTGAGGTGTACTACGTCGCAGGAGGCTATGCACCGAATGTCAATACGGCATCTGCCTGGACCCTGCTCGGCACAACGGTACAGACTGTTCCTGCGGCAGGTGTTCCTGTTCGGATTCCCATCGGCGGCTTGGTCATTCCGGCGGGACAAACGTATGGACTCTATGTCACTACGGCTACAGGACCTGGGGTACGGTATTCAACCCTCACGGCGCCCGTCATTTATTCTAATGCTGACATTCAGCTGGACTTGGGCGTGGGGAAAGGTTACCCATTTGGAGCCACTTTCACACCTCGCGGCTGGAACGGGACCCTATACTACAGTGCCGCTGGTTGCGTGAGCGAGCGAGTGCCAGTCACGGCAGCCTTCCTTCCTGCAGCCAGTGTGGACCTCGGTCCCGATGGCATTGAATGCGCAGGCTTCGTGGTGGATGCCAACGATCCAAGTTTGGCGTCCTACGTCTGGAATACAGGAGCTACCACTCCAAGCATTACCGTTGACTCCACCGGACTCTACTTTGTGGATGTCGTGAACATCTCTGGCTGTACGGGTTCTGACTCCATCCTCTTGACGATCAATCCCAGCCCATCGGTGGACCTCGGTCCTTCGAATGTCACGGCTTGTGGAGTCGTGACCCTGGACGCTGGAAATCCTGGCGCAACCTATGTATGGTCTGAGGCCGGTCAGTTTGGCCAGACGCTACAAGTGACCTCCAGTGGTACCTACTCTGTGACGGTCAACCTCTTGGGTTGCGAAGACAGTGATACGGTTTCCGTAACAGTGGAGCCTGCTCCTATCGTGGATCTCGGGCCGAACATTGCGAGCTGTGCACCTGTGACGCTGAATGCTGGCAACCCTGGTGCCAACTACCTTTGGTCCACGGGTGAGACCACCCAAAGCATCAGTGTAGTGCCACCGGTGGCAGGCTCAGATACCATCACCCTGGTGGTGACCAATTCGGCCCTTTGCGACGCATCGGACGAAATCATCATCTCAGCTGGTGTACCTCCGGTAGTCAACCTCGGTCCTGATCTGGAAGGCTGTGACAGTGTGGTGCTGGATGCCGGCATTGCCAATGCCACAAGCTACCTCTGGACGCCCGGTGGTGCCACTACCAAAACCTTCGCAGCGACAGCCAGCGGAACCTATTCCGTATCGGTGATTGATGCATTGGGCTGCGAAGGCACAGATGAGATTGACGTGACTGTGAATCAGAAGCCAGTGGCAGATTTCACCATCGACAATCTGGGGAACTTCACCTATGCCTTTACCAGCAATGCCGCTGGTGTGACGAGTTATGAGTGGGACTTTGGTGATGGGGCACCTGTCTCTAACGATCCTACACCTACCCACCAATACCAGTTTCCTGGGTTGTATGTGGTAACCCTCACGGTGACCAATGATTGCGGCTCTGATACCAAGGACATCACCCTCGCGGGCGTATCGATCGACGAAGCCTTTGGGCAGTCCATCAAGATCTCTCCCAACCCGACGCGGAGCGAGTTCTTTGTCTCCTCCGAAGCCTTCACGGGCAGCGAGCTGAGCATTGAGGTCAATGACACCCGTGGTCGCCTGGTGTACCGGGAAGTATCGCACGATGTGAATGGCGGATTCCGGATCCGGGTGGATCTGGCAGGTCAGCCAGAAGGCGTGTACCTGGTCAAAA
>DAITMB010000002.1:61341-99428 GCA_036835375.1 Bacteroidota bacterium | reverse complement strand
ACCGCGGAAAAAGGGCAAGTTTAAATGGTAAAGAAATTGGTTCCGAAAGCACTAGACTCCCTTTTTCCTATTTCATCCATTCCTTGAGCTGATAGATCAATTCTGCTCGACTGTGGACCTGAAACTTGTCGTAGAGATTTTTGATGTGAAACTTCACGGTGTTGACGCTCACAAAGAGGGCTTGGGCAGTGCCTTTTGTATCGAGTCCCTTGAAGATGCAGGAGAGAACTTCTATTTCGCGCGGACTTAGGGGCTCGCCTGTTGCTCGCAGAACCTTCTGGAGATCCAGTTCACGCAGGTTGTGTTGCTGCACCTGTTCCCAAGCGATCTCAATGGTGGAGTAGAGCTGCTCTTTGTTAAACGGTTTGACGATATAGCTCAGCGGACCAGTGCTTTTGGCCTTTTCAAGGGTATTTTTGTCGGCGTAGGAAGTGAGAAAAATAAATGGAATTGTGTGATGTTTCTGAAGATATTCGGCAATGTCGATGCCGCTCAGCTCGTCTTCAAGGTTAATATCCAAGAGCACGAGGGTGGGCATAGCCTCTTCGATCATGTGGAGTGCCTCGGAAGCCCGATAGGCTGTTCCAGCCACGGTATAGCCGTTGAGGCGGCAGAGATCGGCGATGTCTTCGGCGATGAGGGCTTCATCTTCGACAATGAGGATGTGTGGGGCACTCATAGGAGCTGTTGTTTCATCAGGCCGTCTTGTTTCGGACTGCTTCCCTACGATATTGAGGAATAAGGATGCGAACCTCGGTGCCCTGGTCCTGTAGGGTCTCCGCGGTGGCTTCCAGCTTTCGAAGGAAAGTGCCGATGAGGCGCGTGCCAAATCCAGTACCTCCGGTTTCATTTGACATTCTACCCACCCCATCGTCGCGCACAGACACATGCAGGTCGCTCCCCCGAACGTGTAGCTGTACCCAGATTTGTCCCGATTCACGGCCTTCGAATGCATATTTGAAAGCATTGGTGAGCAATTCATTGATGATTAGGCCCAATGGAATCATCATCGATACATCTAGGGAGGCATTATCAATGTGTTGGTGGATTGTGATTTGCTGCTTTTTGTAGTTGTAAGAGGCCAACAAGCTGTTGCACAGGCTCTCCAGATAGCGAGGCACATTTACTTGACTGAGGTTGTCGCCAGTGTAGAGGTGATGGTGGATAATGGACATGGATCGCACCCGACTCTCCCCTTCATTCAGTGCGGCAAGGGCGCCGGGTTCTTCCACATATCGCGATTGGAGCTGTAGGAGGCTGGAGATGACTTGCAGGTTGTTTTTGACCCGATGGTGGATCTCTTTCACGAGAAACTCCTTTTCCTCCAGCATTTTGGTGATGGTGCGGTTTTTTTCCTGGAGCATGTGCAAACTTCGCTGGCGGTTGCGGTATAGCATCAAGCTCACTCCCGCGATCAAGAGTAATATCATTCCGATGAGCAACAGAATTTGCTGGTTTCGGCTTGCCAAGGCTTTGTCCTTTTGCAGGAGTACTATTTCACTCTCTTTTTTCTCTGTTTCGTATTTGGTAAGGGCTTCCACGAGATTTTTATCCTTGTCCGAGCTCAGGAGGCTGTCCTTGAGATTGTAGTAGGTCTGCAAATAAGCCAATGCGGGTTGATATTCGCCCATTGCCTCATAGCTCCTTGCAAGGTGTTGCAAAATGTCGAGGCGATTCTCTACAAATTGCTGTCTGCTCGCCATCTCCAGCGCATTGGAGAGGTGACGCACGGCGAGGACGGTCTCTCCGGTCTGCTGGTAAAGTTTTCCGATTCCTGTGTGAACGAGGCACAGGGTGTATATATCGAGAGGATCTGGTTGATCGAGAAATTCATGATAAATGACAAACGCCCGATCATGATCCCGAAGCGCCACGAGGGTATTGGCATAATTGAGCTTGCGTCGATACAGGTCTTCCTTTGTCCGCGTGAGGGAAATGGCTTGTTCCAACAGCCGTTTGCTTTCTTCAAAATTCTCGAGTCTATAGTAAATGTTGCTCAGGTTGTTGAGCGTCATGGACTGACGTGCTTCGTCATTTGCCTCGGTAAACACTTCATAGGCCTTTTGAAAGTAAATCACTGCGAGAGAGTCTCTCGCGGTTGCTTCAAACACAGCTCCGATAGAATTGTAAACAGAGCCGAGCTTGAGGTGCTCACCTACCTGCTGAAATTGTACTTCCGCTTCGAAGAGCGAAGCCAGTGCTAGCTCATATTGGCCCAAGGGAACGTAGCTATTGGCTTCATAAAATTTAGACTTGGCATATTCTTGCGGCATCTTGGCCTTTTGAGCATAGGCGCCGTATTCACGACAATAGACTAGAGCTTTTTGTGGATTCTCATAGATCACCAGCCTCCTCAATTGATTGTACCACTGCATGCGGAGGGAGTCGTCGTCCACTGCGGAAATCAAAGCCAACAGACTGTCTTCGGACGAGGAAGTTGCGGCAGCATCTGCTTGTGCCTGACACGCGGGTCGCATGAGCAAGATGGCAAGCAGGAGAATCGAGTTGCGCATAAGTGGCCTGTAAGTGAATTGTCAAGTGGGCGATAATGGTAGAATGATTCAGCGGCAGAAACGTCGCGTCAGTTTTTCCCACCATTTCTCAAGATAAGCCTTGGATAGCACTTTCCCTTGTATCCGTTCCTCACACTCCCTCATCAAGGCAGCTTGCTGGGAATTGTGTCGCTCAATAAGTAAGTCTAAATCATGCAATGTGTCAAGCGAACAGGCTGATATTTCAAAGGAATGACAGGTCTCTTTCTTGTGTGGCCAAGCTTCGAGAGCTGGGCCTTGGTTTGCATATAAAGGTCTGTATCTCATAGAAATGGAGTGTTCATGGCAAAAAAGTTAGGCTTTCATTCCACGACGTAGCGGACCACTTTGTCCATCACATTGTCACAGCGGAGGTTGTGACCCAGTCCTTTGGTAATGACGGCGTTGGCTCCTGGCACGGTGTCGAGGATGTATTGGGTTTCACGGCTTGGTACCACGATGTCTTCTTCATCGGCGATGAGTAGAAACGGAGGATTTCCAAGCGCTTTCATGTGATCGCTGAGGGTAAAATAGCTCAGGGGACGGCCCGTGTAATGCGTGATCCATGCGCGGGTATCTGCCAGCACTTGCTCAGAGATACCAAGGCAGCGGGAAAATTTGCTCATCAATGAATCACAGGTGGAGAAGGTACTCATGAGCACAAACCTTGCGCCAGCAACCTGCTCTCTGGCAACTTCGCTCGCAGCAATCACGCCTGCAAGGCTGCCCATCGAGTGAGACACCAGACCATGCCATTGGTTGCGCGATTGGAGCACCTTTCCCACGCAGGCAATGTAGCCCGGCACAGTAAGAAAGCGACCCGGAGAGCTGCCATGACTCGGCGCATCCATCACCACGGCCTGATAACCCGCTTCTACCAAGCGCTGCACATATGTCTTCCATCGGGCACCTTTGCTGCACCAGCCATGAAGTAGCAGCACTGCTGGACCTTGGCCATAGGTGTAGGTGTGAAATCGATAGTTGTCACACTCATACACTTGAAACTCCCCTGAGCGATAAAAGGCTTTGTCGGTAGCCTTGAGCTTTCCACGAGAAGACATGGAAAGAACTCCCATGGTGAGCTGACAAGCAGCCAGTGGCTTCACGCGATATACTTGGTTGATGGTTTTGCCAATCAAACCCACATAGCGCGGAAAGAAAGCTTGTGCCATGAGCTTGGCATTCGCGAGGTCTTCAGCCAAAATGCTAGCTGGATATTGAGATCTGTGGCTTTCAGGCAGGGTATTGGAGAGGGGAAGTGTCAATGGTCTCATGGAAATTGGGGTTATAGGCTTTGTGTGTCAATGAACCAAAGTTGCGACTTGCACATACCCCAGAGACCACCCCTTTGGGTAGTTTTGAAGAAGAGTGGTATAGACAAACAAGCGATTGGCGAGAAGGAATCACCTTGCACAAGCATCATCCAAAAGAAATAGAGGGTCAGAGCATGTGCCCTGACCCTCTCCTAATGAAAATTCTTTCTGCTTTTCTACAACAAGATCGCCAAGTCTTCCAACCAGCTGGAATAGGCGTCGTGGTATGCTTGCTCCTCCTGTTGGGGATCATACTGGCGCAAGGTCGGCGTTCGGCTAAGGGTCTCAGAGAGGTAGTGTGTACCATTTGCATGGACACCAGCAGCGATGGCTGCACCCACGGCGCCCGTAGTCTCTCGCACCTCAATGGTGGATCCAGTGAGGGTCGCCAACGTGTTGGCGAAGACTGCGGACTGAAACAAATTGTCGTTCCCGACGCGCATCACTTGGAGATCAATCCCGAACTCCTGCATAGCCTCCATTCCATAAGCAAAGGTAAAAGCAATGCCTTCTAAGCCAGCTCGAAACAGGTGACTCCGCTGATGTCGCGCAAAGTTGAGATGAAGCATGTGTGCACCTAGTGGCCGATTTTGAAACAAGCGCTCTGCCCCATTTCCAAAGGGCATCACTCGCAGTCCTTCTGACCCGATCCCGACGGAGGCAGCCATTTCCTCCATGCGCCCGTAGCTGGTGCCTGGTTCCGACACCTGCGCCCGCAGCCAGGCGTAGAGACTTCCTGCACCGTTGATGCACAGCAGCACCCCAATCCTGGGTGCCAAAGATGTGTGATTAACATGAGCAAAACTATTCACCCGATCGAACGGATCGCCCTTGAGCTGATCCGTGACGCCGTACACCACACCTGAGGTTCCGCCAGTTGCGGCCACCTCTCCAGGTTGGAGCACATTGAGCGAAAGGGCATTATTGGGTTGGTCGCCTGCGCGATAGGTCACGGGAACGCCAGCGGGAAGCCCCAAGGCTTCGGCAGCAGTGGCGGTGAGCTTTCCCTGGTCGCCAAAAGTCGGCACGAGAGAGGGAATCAGGCTTTCGGAGAGCCCATAGTGGCGCAGCAGTTCGCGCGCGATGCTATTTTCTTGAAAATCCCACAAAATGCCCTCAGACAATCCCGACATGGTGGTGCTCACTTCCCCTGTCATACGATACGCGATGTAGTCGCCGGGGAGCATCATCTTGGAGGCTTTGGCAAAGTGCTGGGGCTCATGTTCTTTGACCCACTTGAGCTTGGAGGCAGTAAAATTGCCAGGGGCATTGAGGGATCGCTCGTAGGTGAGGCTCGAATCCAGCACATCCGCCGCCGCAGCTCCGATGGCCACAGCCCGGCTGTCGCACCAGATAATAGAAGGCCGCACTACCTCGCCAGCATGGTCGAGGAGCACCAGACCGTGCATTTGATAAGACAAGCCAATGGCCGAGATGGAAGTCCGGGCTTCTGGGTGGCGCTCCATGAGTTTGCGCGTGGCCAGGCACACGTGTTCCCACCAGAGGGTGGGGTTTTGCTCAGCCCAGTCCGCAGCTGGGGAGTCAATGGACATCTCTTGCGCGGGAGATTGGGTACTGTGGATCACACGGCCCGTCGCCTCTTCGACCAAAGCAACTTTGATGGATGAGGTGCCAAGGTCATAACCTAATAAATACATAGTCCGGAAGGATTGAGGTGAATACCAAAGGTAATCAAGACCTCGAAAAGAGGGAAGTGTATCGCGGATGGTTTCGACAAATGATAAGGCAATACGTGCAACATTGGCTCAGCTCCTCGTTGATCTTTCTATTGTTCCCCTCCCATCATTCGTAAGACCCATCGGCGCGGTAGTTCTCCGAAAATAATCAACCAATGAAGAAGTAAAAGATGCGTCAGGAGGTGGAGACGGGGCGACAAGAGTAGAGCAGACATAAGCGGTGCTCCTTCAATGAGGCAAAGGACTCAGGAAAATCTGATTTTCTTAAAAGAATCGAACATGATCAAAAAACGTGAGTGAAATAAGCACCCTACCTAAATAAAACTGGTGGCAATTGATTGAATGCTGAGGTTCAAGACTCAAGAGCTATCTATTCCGGTCAAGTTGTGCCACCCATTCCAGAGTTATAGTGTCATAGAGATTGAGGGTGAGATAACTTCCTCCCAAATTTTGCACAATACCTCTGAATTCACTGGCACAACTTCCTCCAGATGATCTACTCATTGGGCTGACTTCAACTCTTCGGCAAATCCGGATCCGGGTTTTCTGAAAGCAGGTCATATCATTTACGGGCCGTTTCTTCGGATATATCGGTGAGGGTAATCAAATCGGCTAACTGTAAGCCCAAGGGCACCCCTTTTTTAAAGACCTGAAAATTTTTGTGAGTGCGTTTCTCCTTGCGTCCTTTCTCCCGTCCTTCTTCGTGCCCTTGTTCTTTTCCCCACTCCAGAATCTGATCGTAGGAGGGAAGCACTTTTTCGCGTGCGAGGGAGTCTATTTTGTTGATGGTGCGCATGATTTCTTCCTTGGTTTGATGTTTTGGGTCACCTGCTCGAAGTAAATAGACGACCACTACGTCGAAAAAGTCAACCAGAGCATGCTCAACCTCCCACTCGGTAATGCCAGCGAATATGTGCTCCAGGCCCTCTATGGTTTTTTCCACCTGCTGGCCTTCAGCGCCACAAAGGCGCGTTTGGCTCAACTACCATCCATGGCCAGGAGGGTTTCGGGGCTGTAGTGGCTCAGATCGTTGAGCAGGTACTGAAATTGGGGCACAAAGGGCGTCCATTGCGCGTTCATGCCCTCAAAATGACTGGCCACGGTGCGGATCTTCCACTTTTGTTGTCCGTGATACACGGATGATGGGCACCACAGGGGTGAAGCGCTTAAAATCCTTCTGCGCGGCCTGGGCAGTGTACACATTCACCAGATATTGCAACAATTGCAGCCACGGGTTTTTCGGCACATAACTCTTGTGCTCCAATAGTAAGGTAGTTAAGTGAGGGTCACCTTCGTTTCGCCATACCCCACGGAGTACACCACATCCGAAAAGTATTGGTGCAGGTTTTTGTCGGGGTAACTTTCCTTCTGTTGCTGAAGGGTATCGAGGTGAACGTGCTGGGCAAGCTCTTTGGGGAGAAAATTCTGCACATACTCCTCCATCAACTCGCGGTGTGCAAATACATTCCGAAAAAGCCGATCGTGGAAATGGTACGAGGAAGGCATAAATCAAAGTTAATAAAATTAGCAATAGCAATCAGCATTTTATACAAAATTTAGCCATTTGCTATTCGAATGCGAATGAAGCTAGTCCATCGCCCGGAAACCCACGCTCAAAAATGCTCATCAAAACTTTCTACGTTGCCGAAAAAAAGTGCATCTCATCCTGTCAGAGGCAGTGCCCTCCATGAATAGATCATGAACACTGCTCGCTGCTTAGCCTGTTGCACCAACCTTCACACCAATTTTATCTCGGAGTTTGCTGGAGTTACCGTAGCATTTCAAATGAGTAGTCGTTTTTACAAAAGAGAAACAAAATGACCTGAATCCTAAATTTCAAAAGAAGGGTTAACTGACTTTGGTGGCAGCGCAACTTCTGCACGCAGCAAGAAGTCCTCACCACTTCGCTACTACTTGGCTCAAGGGACTGGCTACATCTGCGATACAAGGGATTAGCACGGGCCTATAATCATCAAACAGCTTGACACCGGATTAGTATTTCACCCAGCGTTTCCAAGTAGTTTCTCCACTTTGTGCTTGTAACTGAATCAGGTATATGCCGGGCGATAGCTGCCGGGTGTCAGCCACAAACCCCTGCGGACGTGGCGCAACGGGCAAATGCATACTTTGCCCATGAATATCCACCACGCGGGGTGGAAGCAGGATGAGTGCTGATTCTACGACCATGGCATCCTGGCCCGGATTGGGATATATTTTCACCTGCAAATCAGAAAAGGGATCGATGGGATCGATGTTCGGTATGGTCACCACGGCGTCGTTGGTGATAACGGGTGGGTTGAAGTCGAAGTAGATGCCTGCACGGTTGGCGACGGTTCCGGGACCGAGTGTGGTCTTCAAGCGCACCCGGAATTCCACAAAGCCGTTGCTGCCCAGTTGATTGGTGCTGCTGTCGGGCAGCAGAATATCGGGAAATGTCCAGGCAATGTGGCCGTCTGGTTCGATCTGAATAAAATAGTGGTGGCTGGCCGCATCCATGGTAAAGGATTCTAGGTCGAGCTGGTCAATGGGCAGGGTGTCGCGGATGACCACGAGAAAGGCGGTATCATTGCCCACATTTTGGAAGCGGATGCGATAGACCACTGTATCGCCAGCAGCAAGCGTGGTATCTGTGGTCATAAAAATGAGCTTGTCGTTGGGGTCGTAAGCGCCTATGATTGGCTGAGTGATCGTTTTCTCATCCGTGGCAGTAGTTCCATCCGGCGCTTCTGCCTCCACACGCACCGTGGCCGTGTTGGAATTGCCAATCAGATTGGGATCCGGCGGTGTTGAAACGGTCACCAGAATTTGTCGGGATTCACCGGGAAGAAGGTCCGTGAATTCAAATTCGTATGTTCCATTGTTGACGCTGGAGGGCGGTTGAGACGTCTTGGACACCTTCATGTGCGCGCCTTCCTCGTAGGTAACCTTGCCGCTGAGCACGGAAGTCCCTTCATTTTTAATGGTGATGGTGTGCTGTGCATCCCGCCCAACTCGACCTGGCGTAGGGGTAATGCTGACTTTTACGTCGTTTTTTGGCGTAGTCCCCGCGACGATGGCCAGTGCAAAGTCAAACGTGTCAGCCACGCCAAATCCCGATTGAAACGATATGGTGTAGCTCGTTGGTTGGGAAGAGACATAATATTGCGAAGTAGGGAAGGGCGTAATGGTATAGGCGCCATCTGGAACCTGCACCGAATAGCGCCCAGAAGCATTGGTCAGTACGCGGTACCCACCGGGCTGAACGTCCACCCGTTGATTGGTCATGCCGATGTCAGCCGAATCGCGCTGGCCATTGGCATTGCGATCAAGGTAAATCGCGCCTGAGAGGGTATGGGTGCGCTGGTTAGGCGGGAAAGGGGTGTAAGCAATGCCCTTTTTATCTGCAAAAGGAATAAATCGCTGGATTTGCCCATCGTTGAGATCTATCACCGCCAATTGCACCACCGGATTGCCCGTCTGGATGACCTGGAGGTACATTTCATGTAATTGCGGATTGATTTGACACACCTCGCCGGAAATTGCCTGAATGGGCAAGGAATCCTCCAGCACGGTTTGTTGGTTTGGGTCCGCAGGATCAATGGTAAAAAGGCTGAATCCTGTGGCGCTTGATACGCGACTGATGCCATAGGTCTCGCCTGTCAGGTAGATGCGTCGAACCAGCCTCAATCCTTGAGCTGGAATGGATGCCACCGTACCGGTATTCAGATTAACCCGAAATAGCCGGCCAGAATTTTGGGGTTGTTGCCCTACGAGCCAAAACTCATTGTTTTGGGCATGCACTTCTGATCCGTTGACGGAGAATCCAAAAACAAAGTTAAAGTTGTTGGTTACAGAGGTCACTGCGCCCGTAGTGGGGCTTATTTTAACCAACTGCGTTATCGTTATGAATCGGATACCGTAAATGAACCCATCCTTTTCGTTGGCGTAAATGGCAAAAATCCCCGTTGCTTCCACTAGCTGCTCCACCTTTCCGGAAAAAGCATCCAGGGTAACGAGATACCGAGCAGAGAGCTGCGGGTTATTGGTTAAAAAATAATAGCGCTGGTTCCGGGGGTTAAACGTAGTGACGGTGCCATTTCCGAAAGGAATCAGCGAATCAGGAATTTGGGCGATCACATCCGTTTGCCCGTTGGCCAGGTTAAACGAAACAAACTCCCATTGGCTGGATTGGGTGTTTAGTTCCAATGCCCGAAGGTATCCAGACTGTGCAAATGCCGAGCAAGTAAAAGTGGCAAGAAAAAGCAGGGAGAGTGGGTAACGGATGTCCATAGATTTCGTGATAGAAGTAGGTCTAATAAAGCGATTTATTTTCCAAAATTCCCCTGCGTACATGACCAAAAGAATGCTAGGATTATCTTATGGAGGTAAATTGTGGGTGGGAAACACCAATTCAGTCCCTAAACTCCCTCACCATGTAAGAGCTTATTTACATCCTATCGGCTTCAGTCCATTCAAAATGATATGGATGAAGGCGATTTGATTGAAAGCCCTTTCTGAGCATGTAGTTTTCTCGAAATCTCACTACAATCTTCTAAAAAAAGTTGAGCCTGGCAAAGGATATCTCCACCCGCCAACGGCCATTTTGAGGGTCAAATGTCTTTTGTTAAGGGGGGTTTTGGGGAAGTAATCCAAAGTCTGGCATTGGCAACGGCACTCAGATCAAGTTTATGGGGACAATTACCCTCCAGTGTTTTTTCGATAATTTCCCACTGCGAATCGCTTAGCTCGGTTAATTGTATTTGTATAATTTGAAAGATTGGGATCTCCAAATTATCTGATCGATCCCACTTCTTCAAAATCGTATCCACCAACGACTAGCGTCCCAAACATGGTCTAAAGAAGATTATGGGGTTTTTTTTGATCAGAGAGCGAACAAAAAAAGTCTGAATCCTTAGAGATGACCGTCCGCAATTCTAGCATGCTGCGAGTGGCAATGTCGGTATCCGAAAGGTGGGTTCCGTCTTCCTGAGAAACCGACTCAATTCCATATCTTGTGCTTGAAGCTGTAGTAAATGACACCATCACCACGTTTGGAATTGAATTGCGTAGAGAAGACGGGTTCTATTATCCTTTAGTAAAGGAAGACGACCCAAGTCAGCTCGAAAGGGTCTGGGTGTGAAGTAAAGAGGATGCATGCCTTGGGTCATGCAGAAAAGTTCGAAACGGAATTGGTATTGTAAATGATTGCATTTGTCTGAATGGAGGAGGTGATGGATGCACATTTGATGAGTATGGCGGATGGGGAACAACCGTATTTCTCATACTTGTTATTATTATACTCCTCTAATCATCACCTAATTGGATTCTGGTTCTCTGACAATTATCGCAGATACGTCAGACCTATGCCTTTTTTGTCTTTTGAAACCCTTATGAGGGTTCCAAGATGTGATTTGCTCCATTTTTGTCAGAGAGCCGGAAATTTTTAATTTTAATGCTAGGCTGGTTTTATATGATTTCACCTTTACCTCACATCACCATGACCACCCTTTTCCCACATCCCGCTAAGCTAATAGGCCTCATCTTGGTTTTGGCAATTGGTTTTCCTCAATTGGCCATTTCTCAACAAGAAAAGCCTCCGAAGCCGTTAATAATCATGGCCAAGTCGGTCGAAAAGTACGATCGAGCCAGCAATGGTCATTATGTGGTCCAGATGACTACATTCAGTATCAATGCTGCCGATACGTCGCGCTACACAAGAGAAGGCTACTATTCTCGCAAGAAAAAGGGGCTGATGGATCATCCATTCGTCCAAGAAACTACCTCAAAACCCGGAAGTTGGACGGTGCGAAAAACGAAGGGTGATACCCTTTCTTATCTAGGTCATGAGAGTGAAAAATGGGAATATGAGTTGATCACGAATCAGGACCGATCCTTCTCTCGTCGCACTGAATTTGGAGTGATTCCCTTTTTATATCCTCTGTTTTTTATGGGTCAGCTTCCTCCCATTGGATACTCCATAAAGGGAAAATCGGCTCATGAATGGATCGTCAAATCGGGGCCTTATAAAGTCTGGATCGGCAAGGAAGACACCTTGATTCACAGAATCGATTATCGTGGGAGCAAAAAAACTCAATTCTATAAACGCATCGACATTCTGCACCAGGAGTTTGATCGCCCTGAGTACGATGACCTCGATTTGTATCGATACATCCCTTACGATTCCAGCCAATTTGTTCTTCAGCCTCCACAAGAAAGGACGCGATCACAGCAAATTGATCCCATGGAGCCAGGAATGGCCCTCGACCTCCCACCGCTTCCTACCACGCAGGGCGACACCATGGCCCTTTCTGATTTCCGCGGAAAGGTAGTGCTCCTGGATTTTTGGTACATCGGCTGTAAGCCCTGCGCAGATGCCATGCCGACTCTCCAACAATGGCATGAAACCTACCAAAACCAGGGGTTGGTGGTGATTGGGTTGGAAACTTTACACCGTGATGCCGATCAGATCAACCGTTTTGTGGAGAGATGGGGGGCGGATTATCCCCAATGGTATGGCCAACAAGTCAAGGAACTACCCATTCTGAACCAAATCATAGGCTATCCCACCCACTTTCTGATCGACCGGGAAGGCAAGATTACCGAAATTGTACGCGGGTACTCCCCTGCCGTCATGCGCAAATCTGAGCGCCGCATCGTGGAGCTGCTGGAGGAGCCGAAGGGGTGAAGGATGGCATTCGTAATATCTGTTGAAAATCACCTCAAGGAGGTAATCCTCATTCCAATTTGCATTTTGGTGTACTGTCATTTTGAGGAAATGCCCATTTCCCGGCCTGTGATGGCAGGCTGATGAGGCGGATGTACAGCGGCTGATGTGGACGGATTTGAAGGCTGACGTGGCTATCCCACCCACCCACCGCGTCTTACACGGTACTGCTAAAAATGTGAGTTGGGCATCGACTTCACATTCCTCGGGAGTTTCCTACTCCATGACAAAGCCGCTCCCGATGACCAGCCCGGCATTTCCGCCTCATCTACCGACCTCGCTTCCTACACATCGCGACCTTTTTACAAGTTCTCAAGCTCCCAAAACTGCTGCAAGGTCACGTCCCCGCCACAAGCTCTAGTGTGGTTTCTAGCTTCTGATAAAGTTGCATCAAATGGTCTTAGACAGTCTTTATGAAAGTTTTGTAAAAGAAAAGGCGGCTTTTGGGGGTCGGACTGCCGCCATCCGCTCAGGCGCTGCTTGAAGCAGGACCTAGGTTGGCTGAAGTCGCATAAACGTAAACCATGCTTGCTACCAACTCGTGTAGTCAGTGCTGAGGGCTGCTCGAAAATTCCTTTATATTTGTTCAAAAGGAAGTGAAGTGAGATTTGCTGATTTATTGGGACAAGAAGCCGCTAAAAACCGGATCAGAGAGTCGGTGGCGCAGGGAAGACTGGCGCATGCTCTCCTGCTCGTGGGGCCAGAAGGCGTGGGTAAGCTGGGCATGGCCACGGCGATTGCGCAGTACGTAAATTGTGAGCAACCCACGGCAGAAGATAGCTGCGGCTCATGCTCACAATGCCTCAAGATTCAAAAAGGCATTCATCCGGACATTCATTACCTCCTTCCCATCATCTCCAAAGTAGAAGGAAGCAAGCGATGGCTCAGCGAAGACTTTTTCGCGACGTTTCGCGAATCATTCTTTCAGGATCCTTATCTCTCCTTTTCGAAATGGCAGCAGATGCTCGATGGAGAAAACAAGCAGCTGTTCATCAGCGTCCATGAGATTCGGGAAATCAAGCGAAAAATCTCACTCAAGGCGTTTCAGGCGCCTATCAAGGTGATCATCATCTGGAATGCTGAGACCATTCGACAAGAAGGAGCCAATGCCTTCTTGAAACTTTTGGAAGAACCGCCAGAGAAGACCCTCATCATCCTCACCTGTTCGGATGCCTCTCAGCTTCTCAGCACGATCAACTCCCGGGTGCAGCGCGTGCGAATGGGGCGCATACCCAAGGCCGATGTCCAGCAATATCTGGAGCGACAACATGGACTGCCCAGCACCGAAGCAGAGGAATACGCCGCAATCGCTGAGGGAAGTCCTGCCAAAGCCAGCGAATACCTCTCCGACAGCAGCCAGGAATTCAGTCAGCTCTACATCGAATGGCTGAGAGCTGTGTATCAGGGGCACTATGATAAGATTCAAGAAAGAATAGAGCCAATCGCCGCTGGAAACAAAGAGTTCCAAAAGCTATTTTTGCAAGTGGCTGTCAAAAAATTGCGGGATTCTCTTCTCTACCAAGTAGGAGCGCAGGACCTCGCCCTCTCTACCCGTGCAGAGCAAGATTTTCAAGTAAAATTTTCACAGCTCATGGACGCTCAAAAGGTCGCCCTCATCGCCAAACACATGGAGGATAGCTACCGATACATCGCAGGAAATGCCAATTCTCACATGGTGCTCACCTCCTTGTCCCTGCGGGTGCATGGCGTCCTGCGAAGTCAATAGTACATCTCTTTCATCCTCTCTTTTATCACATGAATCGACAAGTCATCCCTTGGGTCATGGTCACCGCGCTCGCTTTGTTTGTCTTCGGGCTCACATATCGAGCGGAGCATAGTGGCCCGCCTGACCCTACGTATGACTTCTATGATTCTGCCTCGGTCAAGATCAGAATCCACGGCTCAGAAGGGATTCACGACATATTTGGGCGCTACAACCACATTCTCCACGGCCAGCGCATCCTCATCAAAGCCGATCTGGTGGCTGAAGGCATGTATCAACTCTCCTTCCCGATCTACAGTCCACGGCCAGCCATGTTGTATGTGGACGATGATGCCCACGAAATCTTTCTCAATCCCGGAGATACCACCCTGCAAATCGAGCTTTGGTACGACCCCATTTCTTTTACTTTCGACTCCATTCACTACAAAGGTTCCCTGGCTTCGGTCTGCCAATACTATCACAACAAGGCGCAGCAATTTCACCGCTCGCACATCCGGGGCTTGCGAAACACCCTCGAAGCTGACGATTTTGCTACCTTTTGTTCCCGTCTCGACTCCATGGCCGCTTGGGAACTGGGCCTGCTGAGTGAGCAGCAGTTTCGATCTGCACTCCCAGATTGGTTCGTAGAATTTGAGCGAAACGACATTCTCTATCAAAAGGCTTATCTCAAACTCGCTCAATCGCTCAATCGACAAGTCGATTCCGCTTTGCTCGATTATCCTTTGCTCGACAATGAAGGTGCCTCATTTTCTTACTATTACTATCTCTACCTCCACACCTATTTCTCCCAGTTTTTGCTTCAGGCGGGGGATCTCTCTGGCGAAGTTCAGGGATCGGATCTATACCGACAGCTACCCTATGCAGATTCTCTGCTGCGGGGCTCACCCCACGACGTTTTTTTTACCCGCGTGATATATTCGCTGATCCAGCAAAGAGAGCTCGAACTTGCGAGTGAGATGCTCCACACATTCAGGGATCGATTCGGCAGCAAAAAGTATTACCGATATCTCCGAAAGCGGCTCGAGAATGCCTATCAGCCCAGTTGATGCGACGTTGCGAAAAGGTTATAGGCCAATACCCTCCATCAATCTCGGGAAGCTCCTCGCAGGAAGCGGAAGCGGGTGATGACATGAAATTAGTGCGTGGCCGTAGATGTTCTGACAGAGGTACCATTTTTTTCTATAGCTTTAAGGATTAAATAGGTGTGATTTTCCCTGCTATCGCGGATTCGATCACCCTGCGTTCTTTCAAATCGACATCATTTCATCGTCTTCCATGAATGCAGGAGCGAAAGCCTCGGCAAGCCTTGCGATAAGCAGCTTCTCCGCAGGAAATACCTCGCATTCAATCATGGCAGCCGAAAGGAATCACCGAAAATATCTGCAAGGTCACTCCCGAAGCTTGGATCAAGGCTGGAAAATCGCTGAAAGCGTCTTTTGTTCCGCCCACAATTTCTGGGTGCCGATGCAAAGACGCGACATGGAGCTTGTTTCCTTTGCTACAGGTGCCTCCCCCAAGGAGATCCTGCTCCGCAACAACAGGAACGGAGACCTTCACGCGAGAAAAACACACGTAGAGCCAAAGATTGGCACGTTTTTCCGCCAAGGATCTTCCGCCAAGCTAGCAAATAGTCAACCTCGCTTCGCGAGGAAACCGATTTTGGCCGAGCAAAGAGGAAAACAGCTGGACAGACAACGCAAGCAAGGCAGCTTTCCATTGCTTTGTTTGTGATAGCAGCAAGCCCATCCTCCTGTCATAGGAGGACTCATAGATCAGAATTGACCCATTTCAAACAAAGGGGTCTTGTGTCTTTGATGAAAAAAAGCTCCGAAGCGCCCCTTCCTCAACAGAAATCAGGAGGGTACTTCTCGAAATAAGTCCTTCTGTCTCAGATCCGTTCCGCTTTTTGCCTTGTGCCCTTGCAGTCAATGACTTTCCATAAGGTCAGGCCCTTCAATTTTTAAAGGGCCATTTTCTCCAGATATTTTCCTTGTGTTCTAGTCGGTCTGCCGTAATGACTTAACCTCAGCAATATGGGTTGTGGATCATGCGGAAGCGGAGGTTGCTCTTCCAATGGCTGCGGCCAAAAAGGAGGATGCGCCACCGGAGGCTGCAATAAATTGAATACATACGACTGGCTCAACAACATGCTTCCCCCCGATCAGTCGGAGGTTGATAACGTGTATGAAGTCCGGTTTAAAGGCACCAGAAAAGCATTTTACCGAAATGTAAATGGCTTGCGACTCTTCATCGGCGACCATGTGGTCGTAGAAAGCGACCGTGGCTACGACATCGGCACGCTGTCTTTGGGCGGTGTACTTGCAGAGCTTCAAATGCGAAAGAAGAACGTGCGCAGCAATAGCAAGGACATTTTTCGTATCTACCGAAAAGCCAACGACAAAGACCTCGAACTCATGGAAGAAGCCCGGAAGCGGGACCATGAAACCCTTGTTAGGTCGCGAGAAATAGTGCTAAAGCTCAAGCTGGACATGAAAATCAGCGAGGTGGAGTATCAGGCAGACAATGCCAAAGCGATCTTCTACTACATCGCAGACCACAGGGTGGACTTTCGCGACCTCATCAAGGAGTTGGCACGAGAATTTCACATTCGTGTAGAAATGAAGCAGATCGGACTTCGACACGAAGCAGGTCTTCTCGGAGGCATCGGGTCTTGCGGTCGCGAACTTTGCTGCTCTACCTGGCTCACAGAATTTGAGACGGTGAGCACCTCAGCGGCTCGCTATCAGAATTTGTCGCTCAACCCGATGAAGATCTCGGGCCTGTGTGGGCGCCTGAAGTGCTGCCTGAACTATGAGCTGGACGCCTATCTGGATGCATTGGAAGGATTTCCCGAAGTCAACAGCATTGATACCCAAAAAGGTCGCGCCTACGTGCAAAAGACCGATATTTTCAAAGGCATCATGTGGTTTAGCTATCCGGGAGAGACCACCTGGTATCCGCTTCACATTGACTCGGTCCAAGAGGTGATCAAGCTCAATCAGCAAGGGGAGCGCCCGCCAGTGTTCACCGAAGGCGCCTTGATCGGAGCCAGCGACAGGGAGCGCGAGCGCGCGGCAAAAGAAGACACCATCAGCTTTGTGGATGGCGTAGGCACTACAATTCTCAAAGAAAATCCTGGACGCTCCTCCCAGCGAGGAAAGGGAAGAAAAGGAAAGTCCCGTCAAGATCGTCAGGAGAGGTCCGATCGTCGTGGCACAGCTCCCCAGGCAGGAGAGAAGACGCCCGAAGGCAGCACCGACACCCCACGTAGATCCAGGCGCCCAGAACGCAATAGTGGCAGACGGCTTGATGAAGGCGCAGGAAAAGCAGCCGAGGAAAAAGCCGGTGCAGACGGCAAAAGCCCAGAACGCAGAGGCAGAAACAGGCCGCCTCAGTCTCGTCAGAAACCCAAGGCACCTCAAGCGCAGGGAGAACCCAGCGAAGGAGCCCCTTCCGCTGTTCCATCGCCTGCTCCAGAAGGTAGCGCGAAGCCTCGCCAAGGGCGCGGAAGAGGAGGTCAAGGGAATCGCAATTCGCGAAGACGATCCAATAATCGCGGTGGGAGACCTCCACAGGCCCAAGAACCCGGATCCTCATGATGCAATTGCTGGCTGTAGCACCCTTGGGGTTGTCTATTGTCGATAGGCCATATGCCACTTGAGTGCGTCCAAATAAGTTTCCAGAACTTGCCATGCTCCATGACCCTTCCCAGCCTATCAGAATCATGACGTACCAAAAGCTACGCGATCGACTCAGCGCTCCTGTACTTCTTGCTTGGGTGACCGCTTTGTGTGTGCTGTGTGCGCTCATAGGGTGTAAGTCTGATTTTCCTGCCAACATATCCTTCGAGGAGGGCTGCTGGTCGATCAGCGACACCTTGCGGATGGAGGTGGAGGCCACGTTGGAGTCATTGCCGATGGAGGTGTATGTGCATTTTTTGCCAACCTATGCCTACACGAATCTCCAAATGAAGATTCTTACCACAGCGCCTGATGGGAGGATCGCGGAGTTTCCTTTTCAAAGCACGGTGCTGAGCCCGATGGGGGACTGGCTGCTGGAGCGCGTCGGCAAGGGCTATCCGCTGAGGTTAAAACTGGCCCAGCCAGTACAGACGCCGCAATCGGGACTATACCGCATCGCGCTGATTCACAACATGCGAGAGGATCTTGTTTGTGACATTTCTTCCATTGGTATTCGAATAGACCCTGCACCATGATTTCTGCTACCGAAATAAGGAGCCGCGACATCGCCCAGGAACTGGAACAATGGGCGCCTCTGGCCTTAGCCGAATCCTACGACAATGCCGGATTGCTTGTAGGGCGACCGCAGCAAGTGCTGAGCGGCGTCTTGGTGAGTCTCGACATGACGATGGAGGTGGTGGAAGAAGCCTTAGAAAAAGGCTGCAACATGGTCGTGGCGCATCACCCCATCTGGTTTGGGGCACGCACGCGATTGGTGGAAGAAGACTACGTGAGTCGAGCCATATCGCTGGCCATTCGGCATGACATTCAGCTCTATGCCATCCACACGAATCTCGACAATGTGTATGATGGCGTCAGCCTTCGGATGGCCCAAACTTTGGGTCTCATCTCCAATCGTCTCCTTCTGCCCCGGGCTGGCATGGAAGAAGCAGGCACTGGGATCATCGGAGAGTTGCCACAGCCCTTGGGCAAAGAGGAATTTCTCGCTTTGGTCGCTGGGTCGTTTCTGTGTGGGGGCATTCGCTATGCAGATGCGCCTTCGATGGAGGCTGTGAAGACGGTGGCGGTGTGCGGCGGAGCAGGCAGCTTTCTCACCGCTACAGCATTGGCTGCGGGAGTAGATGCGTTTGTCACGGCAGACATCACCT
Source organism: Bacteroidota bacterium (assembly GCA_036835375.1). GTDB lineage: Bacteria > Bacteroidota > Bacteroidia > J057 > J057 > JANQTF01. Next base: position 80,612 of record DAITMB010000002.1, on the reverse strand, counting down.
ATCACAAATTTTTTGATAACGAATCTCGGATGCTGCTGCTCGACATCGGGCACTTTGAATCAGAGCAATTCACGCCTCAATTAATTGCAGAATTTTTGTTGAAAAAATTTCCTAGATTTGCAGTCCGTTTGTCTAGGGTGGTGACCAATCCAGTTCGATATTTTTCGCCTATTATCAGATAAGCGAAGGAAATGACAAAGCACTAGTCCCTTTCCCGAATATATTTGGTGCACAACCTTCTTACCAAGCAAACGGATCTGCCCTACTTCGGGTAATCAAGGTCTCCCTCGAATCAAATATACAACCTTCCAAAGACCGCTATGAGCAATCCTGTAGAAGAACGTCTGCGCGCCCTGACCATGCTTCAAGTGCTCGACTCCAAGCTCGACGACATTCACCGCCTTCGCGGGAGCTTGCCAGAAGAGGTGAATGACCTCGAAGACGACCTGGAAGGACTGGTGACGCGCCATGAGCGCATTGGAGAAGAAATCAAGCAGTTGAACGACGAAATCAACGTCCGAAATGCCCGGATTCAGGAATTCACCGCTCAGATCAAAAAGTACGAAGAGCAGCAGATGCAGGTGAAGAACAACCGGGAGTTTGAAGCATTGAGCAAGGAAGTCGAATATGCAAATTTGGAAATCTTGACCTCTGAGAAGAAAATCCGCCAGCACGCTGAGCTGATTGATCAGAAGAAAGAGCAACTGGAAGAAACCAAAAATCGTGTCGATAGCAAGCGCAGCGAGTTAGACGACAAGAAAAAAGAGCTCGAAGTCATCATCGAAGACACGAAGGTGGAAGAAAAGCGAATCTTGGATTTTATCGCCGAAGCTGAAAAGAGCGTAGAGCCGAGATTCCTCACGGGTTATCGCAAAGTGCGACAAAATATGCGCAACGGCTTGGCGGTTGTTACTACCGATCGAAATGCTTGTGGTGGGTGTTTCTCGATCATTCCTCCACAAGTACACATTGAGCTGAAGCAACGCACCCGACTCATCACCTGCGAGAACTGCGGAAGAATTCTGGTAGATGAAGCCTTCTTTGAGCAAGTCACCGAATCGGTGTCTGCTTAAGCAAGTAGGTTGGGGTCATGTCAACTTGGGGGGGAATCGCTTTTGTCTAGCCATCCTTTTCCAAAAACCACGAATGCCTCATCTGGGCTTTCGTGGTTTTTCGTATGTGGTCTGCCCCTGTTTCTTAGACAAATCCTTACATGGGTCTTGTTCCATCTTGAATTTGTCGCGGGGCACACGTTTCCTTTGCCGAGATTACCTGTACTTGTCCCTCTGAATTCACCCTGTATGCGATATGTTGCTCGATTAATTGTCATTGGGATAATAGGGCTTCCCTTGTTGTCTGTTTTTGCAAAAACCCCCGAAGTCGGTTCCGAAGCGACTACCTATCGCGAGACGGAAATGCTCCTTTCCGAACTTAGGTTTGGTCAGGCCCAAGTGCTGATCTCCAGTATGAGCAATCCCGGCTATCAAGCCTTTTACCAGTCCAATCTCCAGGCCTACCAAGCTTTGGCAAGCATGGATCCCCAATTGAGAGAAAGCTATCGCGTCGCGTGGCCGAAACTAGCGACACTCGTTGCAAAAATCGGTCAGCAAGATTCGCTCAAGGAAATCCTCATGGCAGATCTGGAAGCCAAGCGGGCAATGATTGAGATGGTGGACCACAACTATTTGACAGCAGCACGATATGCTCGCTCCTCCAAAAAAAACCTGGAGCAAAGCAGGCTGCGATATGGCTTGTTGATCGAGCAAATGAAGCTCCAAGGCGTGTTCGAAGTGCTGCTCGGATCCCTGCCGGAGAAGTACCACTGGATTGCGCATCCGCTGGGCCTTTCAGGAAACGTGCAGACAGGCATTCGTTATTTGCAATTGTCCGCTGCACATGCCCGTCTATTCAACACAGAGGCACAAATCCTGCTCTGCTTGATGGATAAAAATATTCTCAATCGTCCCGAACAAGCCCTTCAGCGCTTGGAGCGCTATCGTCAGCGGGTGCAGCGACCTTCGATTCTGGTAGATTTTTTCCTGGCTTCTGGCTATCAGAGTATCAAGCAAAATGATAAGAGCCTACTCATCCTTCAAGACCAAGCCAAATACTCGGGTGGAGCCGTTTACCCCATGCCCTTTTGGGATTATCTGTTAGGGAAAGCCCATGCCTACCGAGGAGAGTCCATGGCAGCACAGAAGTCATTCACCCGCTTCTTGAGCGTGTATCGAGGAGATCTCTTTCGAATGGATGCCCTTTTCCGCACGGGAATGGCCCTCACACTGGCTGGCAATCACACGACAGGCAAAGCCTATTTTCAGCAAATGCTAGTTCAGACGAAGTCCAACCAGTTTGATGAGGACGAATATGCCGTAGCGATGGCCCGTCGGTTTCTTCAGGAGCAACCGGGGCCAGTAGAATTGTCGCTGTTTCGGGCGAGAAATTTGTTTGATGGCGGGTACCTCGACCAGTCTTCGGGCCTATTGACCGAGACCCGCGAGCGCTATGCCATGCGTCCGCACGAATGGGTAGAGTGGCACTATCGGATGGCTCGCATCCTACATACCAAAGGCGACCTCGCCGAAGCAAGCCTCGCATATCGGCGCAGTCTCACCTACACAGCCAATCCGTTCAGTTCTTGGATGTTGCCCTATTCTGCTTATTTCCTAGGCGAGATTGCTAAGGAGCAAGGAGATAAGGCAGCAGCCCGAACTTGGTACAATGCAGCCCTTGGCTACGACGGATATTTTTATCAGGCAGGGATCGAAAATCGATGCAAAGCAGCCCTTGCGCAGCTCGATCAACCCAAAACTCAGGCTTCCTCCAGTAGGCCCTGAACCAAAAGGGGAAGACCAATGGTAGCTGGTTGCTCAATGAAGACGACGTTGTTTCCCAAGTGTGTCTCGGGGCGATGCGGATCCACCACGTAGGTAGGAATGCCGAATGTCGCATAGTCGAGCAATCCGGCGGCAGGATATACGACAAGTGAGGTGCCTACCACGATCACGATATCCGCTCGACTGAATAGCTCCGCCGCGGGCAGAATCATGGGAACCGACTCTCCGAACCACACGATGTGGGGACGAAGCTGTGTGCCGTCAGGGCCTATATCGCCTAGCTCAATGTCGTTTTCTACCTTCATGATGTAGGCATCGTCGCCCACACTCCGACACTTAGAGATCTCCCCATGAAGGTGAAGGATGTGTGTGGAGCCAGCTCGCTCGTGAAGATCGTCCACATTTTGGGTGACTATGTTCACGAGATACTTCTGCTCAAGGGCGACCAGCGCGAGGTGGCCAGCATTGGGCTGAGCTTCTCGTGCCTGCTTGCGGCGCTCATTGTAAAATCGGAGCACCATGGCCGGATTTTGTGCAAATCCTTCTGGAGAGGCCACTTCTTCTATTCTATGGCCTTCCCACAGTCCACCGTATCCTCTGAATGTTTGGAGACCGCTTTCTGCACTGATGCCTGCTCCGGTCAGAACTACGATCCGCTTCATATGACATTTTTTCACGAAATCTCTGCGAGGAAGTCTCGGCCAGAGACTGATTCCGACAAACTTACGCCCTATCCGCTAGATTCCCACAGGAACTTTTGCACTAATCGCAGGATGGAAAATATCAGCCAGAATTATTTTTCCTCCTCCCTCGAATGCGTATCTTCAACCCGGAATGAGCGATAAAGCTTCGCTTCAATTCGTCGCTTTTCAGCCGTTTGTACCAGATACCTTCGCTGGATCGCAACCAGCGAACCTTCAGGACAATTTCTGTGGACATCCTCTCAAGACCTACCTTTCTTCATCTTTTATCTACTCCTCATGAGCTTCGACACCACATTTGCCAAAGTATCACAGGTCGCCGCAGCGGCTGATCCCCTGGGCGCCACCGTAAAATTTGTTTTTAAAGGAGGAGAAGGACAGATTTTTATCGATGGGACGCAAGATCCCAATACCGTCTCTCAAGAGGATGCCGAGGCCGAATGTACGATCACAGTGGACAAGGGGGATTTTGACAGCCTCCTCGCTGGATCGCTGAACCCGATGATGGCATTCATGGGTGGAAAGCTCAAAATAGATGGCAACATGGGCATTGCCATGAAGCTCACTTCCCTATTTGGCTGAGTAAGATCCTGCCGCTTGCGAAGTCAAGGCCTGGCTCCTAACACCACAAACTTCCCGATACATCCGCGGTCGCCATTGCGATCCGATGCCATGGCAAGATAGATGCCTGAGCGAACTCTGTTGCCATATACATCCCTTCCGTCCCATGTAGCGGTGCCACCTTCGGCGGCGACCTCATTGACCAAGAGGCCGGAAACAGTCGTGATTTTGACCCTGCTTCCAGCACTTGTCCCGCGAATGGTAATAGATCCATTGTATTCGGGCAGCACAGGATTGGGAAACACGAACAGCCCCTCACAAGAGCTGCTGGCTTGGGTAGCATCACCCTGAAAGGAAATCAAGCCGAGAGACGTAGCGAAGAAAACCTCGCCCGTGACGGGATCTACTTTTACATCGTTTACTGAGTTCGAGAGCAAGGGGCTGTTGGTGACATTGAACTGATAAATGATTTCGTTGCCGCTTGGGCTCACAAGATAGACGCCCTCTTCCGTGGCAAGCCACTTGCGGTTGCCTCCATCGACTGCAATGGCACGGACAGAAGCGTCTTTGAGCAAGCCAAAGTTTTGATAAACGGGGGGGCTTGCATCCACCACATTGCCTTGGGAGAGAGAGTAGGTGTCGTAAAAGACTGTGACGCCTTGAGAGGTGCCGACCCAAACGAAGCCGTCGAGGTCCTTGGCAAAACAGTTGACATTGTTGGTTGGGAGGCCACCCTGCCGGACACCAGTTCGAAGGAGCAGCGAAAAATCATCCGTAGGATCTTCTGGCGTTTGTCGATCATTGTATATCACAAGCCCAGCCCGAGAATTGATGATCCATTTGTTGCCGTAGTCATCAACCAACAAATCCAGGAAGTGATCGTCGGAAGGAATGCGGGCTCTGTTAGAAGCAAGCCACACACCCTCGGGCGTGCGCACCATGATGGGATCTTGGGCAAATGCGAGGCTCACCCAGAGATAGCCCTGTGGGTCCAACTGCATGCCGCTCACCCTGGTATTGCCCAGGTTATTCACATCGCAAGGAGGAAATATCACGGACAAGCCATCTTGACAGGTAGCCGAAGCCATGACTTTTCCTTGTTCGATTTCGACCAATCCCCTCCCCCATGATCCTAAGTAGCCCCGCTGGTTCTCCTGATCATAATATGCCCTGGCAAATCCCGTGCTTGCAGATGCTGGAAGCGTGCCAGATGTGCCGTTGAGGGTAATCCAGCCAGAGTCTGGGCTGTAATAGTACACGCCGAGGTTGCTGGGCGTGGGTGATAGGGCTTGGTCATAGCCTTGTGGCGCGATATAGATCTCTCCGTTCCCTACCGCGATTCGCACGCAATCATTAGAATTGGGACCTGAGGGTGTGGTGTCAAGGATGTCCCAAGACTGAAAGTAGCGCCCGCCCAAAAAACCTGTGGCGATCCCAAAGGTATTGGGGCCGAGAATGCAGATGTCTTTTACACCTCCTTCAATAAATATCGTGTATTCGGGACCCGCTTCATGTTTCACCACCGCACGGTTGAGCCGGGAGGCACCAAAGGCATTGTCAGTCACATAAATTCGATCCCAGATATCGCTCCAGCCTTCCAGCACCGACCACACCGCGCCATCGTACGCGAACACCTGAGAGTCCGCCAAGGCAAACAGCGAGGTAGAATTAGCGGCCAACTGAGTAAGGTTCGCCAAAGGGGGAAGCCCTATTCCGTCATTTTCTGTTCGCCAGATGTTAGGGTCTTTGAGGTTGGGGAAGTTCGTCGGCGCACTGTAAAACCCACCGTTGGTGAGCAAAATCCACACCCTGTCATCAAATAATGTCACCGATTTCACCGAGGTTCTAGAGGGGTTATCTGCAAATTGCGTGATGTCGGTCACGGGAAGTCGGGTGCCGAGATCATAGATCACCAAGCCTGATTCCATGGCGATGTAGAGGCGATTGGCGTCGCTGGCAAAAGCGTTTATGGCCTTTTGGGTAATGAAGGTATTGCGGCTGATTTCGGTGAGGTAAGAAATCTCAGTTGGATTGCTGAAAAAGTCGATCAACCCGTTGGCATATCCGATGAAGATGAAGCCCTGGGATTCTGCATGATGAATGGCGGTGGGATCAATGCCGCTAAGTCCATCTTCGCGGCTGTAAGTATTGATTTCCTTAAATTCAGGATCATATCGATTCATCCCCCCCTTGCTGATGGTGTAAATGAAGCCATCCTTCGCCACTGTCCCGAAAGTCTCCATGTGGCTGAGGTGGCTTTTCCATTCTCCATTTCTCAAATTCTGCCCCTGGGTCACAGACCATGGGATCAGTAGGAATATCCAAAACAATCGTCGCATCGATGAGGTCATGTTGGCAAAGGTAGTGATCAACGTAATGGGTACGCGGACCGATGCTCAAAGATACAAACCTCGGCGTACATCAGCCAAGGGAGAAAATTTCCTCCCTTCGGGTAGATAAAAGCAGGGTTACGCATGTGGAAGAACCCCAGCTTCGGTCAGATTCTTTGGTACCTTTGTAAGTCAAATGAAGAAAACGATCTATGGCAATTCTCGACGGCAAGCAAGTCTCTCTCACCATCCAAACCGAAATCCAGCGCGAAGTCAAACGCCTGCTCGATTCAGGCCAACGACCACCTCATTTAGCGGTGCTCCTGGTTGGAGACGACCCTGCTTCTCGGACCTATGTCAAAGGCAAGTTGCAAGCCTGCGATTTTGTGGGTTTCAGCGCCACGCTCAAGCGTCTCCCCACTAGCATCACGGAGGAAGAACTGCTGGTACAAGTGCAGCGATTCAATGAGGATCCTGACGTGGATGGCATCATCGTTCAAATGCCACTTCCCGACCACATCACGCCCCAGCGCGTGACCCAAGCTCTGCTTCCGACCAAGGATGTGGATGGCTTTCATCCGGTGAATGTAGGGCTAATGACCCTGAATTTTCCTTGTCTCATGCCAGCTACACCCTCGGGGATCTTAGAATTACTTGACCGATATCATATTCCGACCAAAGGCAAGCACTGCGTGGTCGTGGGGAGAAGTCGCATTGTGGGACGGCCCACCTCCATCATGATGTCACGTGGGGGCAAACCTGGAGAAGCCACCGTGACCCTTTGTCACAAGTACACCCCTCCCGAACTTTTGCGAGAGATCTGCCCCATGGGCGACATCGTGATTGTGGCCGTAGGAAAGCCGCACCTCATCACAGCTGACATGATCAAAGATGGCGCGGTGGTGATTGATGTAGGAATCAATCGGGTAGAGGATCCAATTCGCAAAAGTGGCTTTAGATTGGTGGGTGACGTGGATTTTGAGGCAGTATCAGCCAAAGCCAGTTATATCACTCCGGTGCCTGGCGGTGTCGGACCCATGACAGTCGCCATGCTCTTGCGCAACACCCTAGAAGGCTATTTGAGGAGCCACCAGCAGGGAACGTGGAATCTCATGACCTACATCGAGGAAGGTGACGCGGGCACTTGATTTGACTCAAAAAGACGATTCCTGAGCTATGCCGGCGATGTTTCCACTTTTGGCATCGGCGCCCACTGTTGCTTCTCCGGGTTTCGCTCGCTATTTTAACGGAAATTCTACTTTTTGCTCCGCCTGAAATATTATTTGTCATGCCCCTATTTCCTGTATTGAACATCCAGCAATGGATCGATGATCATCGCCATTTACTCAAGCCTCCTGTCGGAAATAAAGTTGTGTACCAAGGCACAGGCAATTTTATCGTCATGGTAGTAGGAGGTCCTAATCAACGGGACGATTATCACTACAATGAGACAGAAGAATTTTTTTACATGCTCGAAGGCGACATGGTCCTCAACGTGCAGGAAGAAGGGAAAGCGCTGAGTATTCCGATTCGGGAAGGTGAAATATTTCTGCTACCTGCCAAAGTGCCCCATTCGCCGCAGCGCAGCGCAGGATCCATCGGCTTGGTGATCGAGCGCAATCGCGATGAAGGCATGAAAGACGGCCTTCTGTGGTTTTGCCGAGCATGTAATCATCCCCTTCACGAGCAGTATTTTTTCTTGACAAACATAGAAACCCAACTCAAGGCCGCCATCCAAAACTTTTATGCCTCCGAAGCGCTCCGCACCTGTGGCAATTGTGGGACAGTGATGCCAATACCTGAAAAGTTGAAGAACTGACGCAAGGTTGCGTTTTGCAATCGTGTAGCTGAGCCGCTGGATTGGACGTGTATTACACGTCGAATGGCCCGTATTGCCTTTCTATAGAATAGGGTTTCAAAAACAAGGTTGTTTTTCAAGAGAACAATAAACAAGAAAACGAAAACCTCTTTTCAAAAGGTGGCTTCCAATGGGAAAGGTCTTAACGAACGCATTCAATTCGTAAATCTGCCAGCGGGTGCACCTACGGCCTACGAGATCGTTGACATTGACTCTGTATTTGGCAACATTCTTCGGAAATATCACGACGATCAGATCCTCAGGCTCCAAGAGCCGGATGACACCTCTCCCGCGCGACGCTTGATCGAAGTTGAGCTGGTTGCCGAAGGGCGAGGGGTGAGTATTGACCGGGCTTCTCTAAAAAGCCGAATCTTCGTTGGGCCAAGGCACCCAAGTTATCCAGCAGGGAAATGGGTTGATCGTTCGGACAAATCTGTACAAGTCTGGTAGCCCTGCGTTCCTTGCCGAGGTGCTCGTCCTCCTATAAAAAAGTGGGGCGAATCCTCACAGGCTATTCTGCTTACCACATTCAAATTAAGGTCCATACAGATACATTTGAAATGGTGAGGAAAGATGCCCGGGTCAGTTCCAATCGGGCAGCAATCTTCTTGGAATAAGTATCAAAAATTATGGGCGATTCCGACGAAGATCCCGATGAGCAGTTCGGCAGGCTCACCACGGCTCGCATGGACGAGACCGCACCCATCTCAAATGTACGACACGAAAGTCGCAAGGTGGATTTGGCGATATTTCCACCTTATAAATACTCATTTACAATTGGCAAGGACGTTACAGTGAAGGCCGCCAAGAGCCTCTCCAAAGCGCAAGAACCATGGAAAATGAAAGCCCCATGAGAAAGCAGACAACCGTTTCCGATTCTCCCCTGATTTCGCTACTTTTGGATCATCAAGCAGCGGAAGAGCGGGCAGGCGAAGAAAAAGCTTCGGCTCCGCCAACCGAAGCACTCCTCTCACCCTCACCTTCTTTGTCACCTAACTCGGACATGGGCGTTGTCATTTCCGTTGCCAATCATAAAGGCGGAGTAGGAAAAACTACTACGACCGTCAATCTTGGCGCAGCACTCGGGCGATTGGGCATGAAGGTCTTGCTCGTAGATGCAGATCCTCAGGCTAACGCAACCAGGGCTCTCGGCTTAAAAAAGCCAGAAAAATCCTTGTATCAAGTACTCGCCTTTCAGGACGACATCCGCACGGCAGTACACGGCGGATCGGATTTCGACTTGATCCCTTCTTCGGTCCACTTAGCTGGATTCGAAAAAAACAACGATGTCGGGAAAGAATTTATCCTCCAGGAAGCACTCGCTTCTGTTCGGGAGCACTATGACTTTATCCTCATCGACTGTCCTCCTTCGCTCGGCGCGTTGACCATTTCGGCACTTACCGCGAGCAACTATGCCGTCATTCCCCTACAGTCGGAATTTTTGGCATTGCAAGGAATGACAGACTTTATCAAAATTCTTCGCACGGTCAAGACTCGGATGAACAAAGAACTGGACCTTCTAGGCATTGTCGTCACCCAGTTTGACCACCGCAAAGTCCTCCACCGTGACATCTACGAGCATGCGCTTCAGTCCTACGGGGAGGCCATGTTTGGCACCATGATCCGCGGCAACATTGCCTTGGCGGAATCACAAAGTGTGGGGCAACACATCTTCGAATACGATGCCTCCTGCAATGGCGCAACCGACTACCTCGACCTCGCCAATGAGATTCTCCGCCGACTCAACATTCAGATCTCTGTAACATCCTGATATCCGCCGAGGCTCTCGGCCCTGTCCATGGCGAAAAGCTTTCTTGACACCCTAGACGACGCGTTCGATGATCATGTGCTCAGCGACCTGATTCCAGACGCCAGGAAGCCCAAACCGGCTTCCACTCCCCGCTCGTCTTCTGGGAAAGGCAAGACATCTTCCTCTCGGAAAAAGAGTTTTCTCAGCACCATTGAGGAAAATATCAGCGAACAATCGCCCAAGCGCGTAGCTACACCTGCGCCAAGCGGCAAACCAGAGGAAAAGCGAGCCACAAGCAAGCGAAAAAGCTTTCTCGAGACCATCGAAGAAGCCTATGATCAGGCGGCCTTCGATGACATCATTCCGACCCGAAGCTGGTCTCGCAAAGAGGCGCAGGATTTTTCGCCTGACAAAGAATTCGAACGGCAATTTGGTAAGATTCTCACACCGCGCGTCATGACCCGTGTCAAAGAAATCGCCGACTCCAAGGGTATCCGCGTTCGCGACGTGATTGAGCGCGCACTGGAGCGCTACCTACAGCAGGAAGGCTAATCCCTGCATTTGTTTCTTAGGGTCTCTTTCTTGCAGATGGTCTGAGTTGTTCGGCCGGTCAATCCCACGGATTTTTTTTGATAAAAGAAAGTCGATCTCTTGCGAGACCGACTCATGCGATTGTGTTTGGTTTTTTGCGAGAAAACGCCGGTTTCACTGCGTGGAGGATGCAGGCGCGATCAGGTTTTCACCAGAGTTGATTGGCGATTTCCATCGCGCTGGTCGTGCTAGTGGTAGAAGAAGAGGCAGCGAAGTCCGGATTTTCGCTCTTTTGAGGCTCATTCCACACGCCAAGAAGTGTGGCGAGGAAGAAGACGGACCAAACAAGGAAGAGGAGGAGTTCAAAAATCATGGACATGGCAAACAAAAGATCTTGTAAAATGGCTGTCCAGAAGAGGACGATTTACAAATACAAATTACCGTGAATCGCGGCGTTTTCACCCCACCAAACACCCTTCTAAAGCTTCCGTTCGCGAGCCGATCTCAGCAAAACATGGAGAGGACAGGTAGGATTTGATGGATTTTGTTCCCAAAGGAAAGCTGTAATGACTCGCACGTGAAGTGATGAATCGTTTTCGTAAGTTTGTACCATGGACACAACGTTGGGACACAGATCATGGTCCTTCTTGGCTTTCATTCGAACTTGGGGGCTGGCTTTGGGGAGCCTGATGGCCTTGTCGGGATGTTTAGGTGATGATTCACCAGTAGAACTCCCTTTTTTGGAGGAAGAAGATAACGTGCTGGTGGAAATGTTCGAGGTGGAGTATGTATTTTCGGACTCCGCGCGCCTGACCGCCGTGCTCACCGCCGGAAGGGTAGCAGAGCGGAAGCCCGAGGAAGGAGAAGAGGCGCACCATGACCTGTCGGGTGGTGTGAAGGTCGTTTTATATGATGGAAATGGCCGGGTGAATGGGACCATTCGATCCGATTCGGCTGTGTTTTATAGTGTTCGTCGGGAAGCGCTTCTGTACCATAATGTGACGTTGGTCAATTACAAAAATGACCGACTGGCGACAGATCAGCTTACCTGGTCTCAGCACAAAGATTCAATTTACACGCCGTTGCCTGTCCACATCGTCACCACTGCCCAAGACATTGTAGCACGCAATGGGCTGAAAGCCACAGCGGATTTTTCGGCATATGACCTTTTTGGCACAAGTGGAGAGGTTGAAGTAGATGAAAGCTCTGATCTATGAGATACATCGAATATGTCTATTTGATACTTGCCGGGATGTCTTTCACTTTTTTAGTGACAGAATACGACCGGCTGGAAGGCCATCGATTTTTTTTGATTTTGTTATCGATGGGCATTTTTGCTTTTATGTTTGCCTTTCGTCGAAGCCAGCGCAAGCGCTTCGAGGCCATTGAGGCCGAGCGGGTAGAAGAGATCGAGCGTGAGCTCGCTGAGTGGGCCGAAGAACAAGACGAGGCACAGCGCCGTGCGTCGTCCACAGCACCTGAAGACCAATCTCCCCGGACATGACTGAGATTTTCATAGCAGTGGTTGCGCTGGCATCTTCCTTCTTCTTTTCGGGAATGGAAATCGCGTTTCTGTCTGCCAGCAGATTAAAAATTGAGCTTCGGACTGTCCAAGGCGACCGCGCAGGGCGTATTTTGTCTGACTTCAAAAAGAAGACTTCCGAAGTGCTGATCACCATCCTGATCGGGAACAACCTCGCCTTGGTTGCCTTTACCATCATGGTCAATCAGATCACTGACCCGATCTTGCGCGAGGGATTGGTCTTGGACCCGGAGCAAGCATATCTGTTATTTACCCTCGTGCAGACGGTCATCGCAACGCTGATCGTCTTGATTTTCGCTGAATACATTCCCAAGGCGATTTTTCGACGAAATGCAGACACCTTGGTGTTTCCGTTCGCGTATGTGCTACAGTTTTTTTACATTCTCTTTTTCTTGTTGGTGCGTGCAGTCAACGGTGTGGCCAAGCTATTGCTGCGCTTTCTCTTTCGCGTCAACACAGAAGAGAAAGTCGTGCCTCTGGGCCGAAAGGACCTGGACCAATACATTCAGGAGGTGATTACCGCCAGCGAATCCGTGCCGTTGCCCGACCTCGACACTGCCATGCTCACCAATGCACTGGCTTTCAAAGACACGCGGGCAAGGGACTTTATGGTGCCACGAACAGAAATCATTGCATCTTCGCTCGATACTCCCATTGATGAGATTCTGGATAAATTTATCGACACACGTTTGTCCAAAATCATCATTTACGAAGACAGCTTGGACGAAATCAAGGGATTTGTGCACTCCAAAGACCTGTTTAAGCGCCCCGAGCGGCTGGAAGATATCCTACAGCCTGCTCACGTGGTGCCAGAATCCATGCCGGCCAACATGCTCCTCACAGAGCTTACGGGGCACCAACGGACACTCGCGATCGTCGTGGACGAGTTTGGTGGAACTTCGGGCATCCTTACCATGGAAGACCTCGTGGAGGAAGTGTTTGGCGACATTGAAGACGAGCACGACTTTGAAGAGTCCAAGGAGTCCAAGCCTGACGAAGATATGTTCGTGCAGCGCCTTGAAGACGGGAGCTTGCTTCTCGGGGCAAGGCATGAAATTGACGACCTGAACGAAGAGTTCGAGTTGGAACTTCCTTGGGATGAAGGGTACAATACTTTGGGCGGACTGGTGCTCTACATCGCAGAAGACATCCCAGAAGAAGGGGAATCTTTTGCGGCAGGGCCTTATGTGCTCACTGTGGTGAAGGCCAGTGCCAATCGATTGATTCTCATCAAACTCAGCGGCATATCTACCTAATCGGGTTGCCCTCCTGCTCATTTAGCTCAGCATCCCAATGGGGATGAACGAAAATCAATCAGCAGAAACCCTCCCGAAGGAAGGTTTCTGCTGATTGTTGGGAGCTTGTCACATCGAGAGGAACGATCTAGCCTTGCACAGCAGTTGCGTGCCAATAGGCCTCTGCCCAAACGGACGCAAATGATTCCAGTGAAGTAGGCGTTCCTTGTGTTAGATCACGATCTGTGCCTTCGTTCAATGCGCCGTTGGCAACCGCCTTTCCGAAGGTGATGTAGCCGTCGATGATACTGTCTTTGGCACCCATCTGCAACATTCCGCTGCGAAATTGATCGTCGGAAAACTGAACGTAGGCTAAATCGGGTTGACCAATGGCTGCGCCTAAGATGGCAGCGGCTTCTGTCAAAGTATAGTCTTTACTGTGCGCCGCGGCCACATGACCTTGTCCTGAGAAGTCAAGCTTCAGCAATCGATCGGTGGCCATCTGCGCGATGTCTTGGGTGTGAACAACCGCTGTGGGTTGATTTGGGGGCAAGGGAAAGCCACCCAGAACGCCCGCGTGCTGCACCGCCGGAATCATGCCAAAGAAATTTTCCATAAAAAATCCTGCCCGCAAATGAAGCACGTGAAGGGACGGGAGCGATTCGGCAAGCAATTGCTCGAAATCATACAATCCGCTCACGACACCTGTGTCTGGGCGATGTGCACCGAAACTGCTCAGCGTCACCACGTGCGAAACGCCACTATGACGAAGCCCTGACACGATCGCTTGGGCAACTGATTGTTGGTACGCTCGGAAATCAGGAGCTTGAAAATTGGGGGGAATCAAGGCATAAATAGCCTGTGCTCCTTGAAAAGTCTCTGCGAGAAAATCAGCGTCTTCCAGGGTGCCGACGGCGGGAGTGGCTCCTTCCTCCACGAGAGAGCGGAGATGTGCTTCGTCTCGGCTTACAGCCACGACTTTGTGGCCAGCTGACAGCAAGGCAATAGTGATGCGCTTACCGGTGTTTCCGGTAGCGCCTGTGATGACATACTTCATGATAAAGGAAAGTAAAAAGTGAAAAAATACGTACTAGTAGGTATGTTTTTGAGGCAAAAAAACTAGGTTGCAGCCAAGGAGCGGACAAAGCTCGCAAGCTGACGGATTGCTTGTTGAAATACCTCCAAACTCTGCTGAACCTTCGCTATGCTAAAAGCACCTTCCAGCGCAGCGATAATGAATATCCCCAACTCTTGAGCATCTACATCTTTGCGAACAGTGCCTTGAGCTTGTCCTCGCATGATGCCTAGGCTAACGCCCTCTTGCATTTGGTCGAAAATTCGCCGGAGACGAATGCGAAACCCTTCATCCAGCGGTGACATTTCCTGCACCAAGTTGTTGAGCGGGCATCCGAGTTTGATTCGGTCTGAGTCTTGTGTCTCTGCCAGCTCTTCCAAGTGCTGAACGATCATGTTCAAGGGATTTTCCGAAGCAGACGCCAACCGGGCCCAAGCTTGCACATACTGTGGGGCGAGAATTTCTTCAACGATGGCATAGCCCAACTCGTGTTTGGTTCGGAAATAATGATAGAAAGCACCCTTCGTGATTCCAAGGTCCTGCATCACTTTGTCTGTGCGCATTCCCTGGAAGCCTTGTAAGTGCATGGCTTCAAAATTTTTGTGCAGAATGCGAGTTCGGGTACCAGACGTCATAGTTCAAAACTACGCATACCGACTGGTATGTACAATATTTTTCGATTATATTTTCCATCTCTCCCAACAACTCTTTGCTCTACGAACTAGATATTTTGAAAAACGACGGGAATGGACGTAATTTGCGCCTCTTAAATTTGACTCGTAAGTCAGCATATTTACTTCTATGTCCATCCTCAGTAAAATTCGGGATAACATCGCGCTGGTGGCGATCATCATCTTCATCGCCCTGATTGCCTTTGTACTAGGCGACCTCTTTTCGGGCCTGGGCGGCGCTTCTTTTGGCAATCCGCCTGCTGGAACAGTAGCGGGTGAATCAGTCGATTATCAGGAATATCAGAGCCGGTTAAGTGAGCAACCCAACCAAGGAGATGAGCTGGCTCGTGGCCAGATGGCCGATCAGGTGTGGCAGCAAATGGTAGATGAAAAGTTGCTGGACGCAGAGTATGAGCGCATAGGCTTGATGGTGACAGGAGCGGAGATCTACGATATGTTTACCCGCCCGGTGCCTCACCCCAATGTCCAGCAATACTTCCTACAAAACCAGCAGGTGAGCCCAGACCAGATCAAGCAAGCGCTGGCTTCTTACACCTCTAACGAGGCTGACAAAGAGCGATTCAAAAACTTTGAAGAGTTCCTCGCTCGCTCTCGCGCTCAGGAACGATTGTTCAATCTAGTCCAGGCAGCTTGGGTGAGTTCACCCGCTCAAGCCAAGGCGATTTATACTAATCAAAACCGCAGCGCGAATATTTCCTTCCTCGGCGTGAATTATTCCGCCATTGAGGATTCCACCATTGCCGTGAGCGATGATGAGCTCCGGTCTTACATGAAAGCGCACCCTGCGGATTATGAGCAAGAGGAGCAGACTTTCATCCGATACGTGACTTTTGACATTACCCCCAGCGCAGAGGACACAGCCAAAGCGCTGGAGGCAATCGCCAAAAACATCCCTGCATTTGCAGAGGCGCAGCGCGATTCAGTTTATACGATGACGAAATCCAGCAGGCCCTACAGCCCTGGCAATTATGTCACCATTTCGGAGGTGCCTGCCGACATTCGTGATGAAGTAGTCGCTGGAGAGCTCCGCCAAGTATTTGGTCCTGTGAGGGAAGGGGGCTTGTTCAAGCTGTACAAGCTTGTGCAGAAAGAAGAAGGCGAAGAAAGCTACGCAAAGATCAATCATATTCTGGTCACTGTCGCTGGGAACACAGCGGCTGACACCGCAACCGCGCGTTCGAAGGCTGCTGATTTGGCACGTCAGGCAAATGCAGGAAACTTTGCCAGCTTGGCATCCGAGAATTCCGATGACTTTGCTTCTAAAACAAACGGCGGTGAACTGGGCTGGGTCTCCAGAGGGCAATTTGGTGCCGACTTTGATGAGGCAATGGACAAAGCAGCTGTTGGCAGTATCGTCGGGCCTGTCAAAGGGCGGGGTGGTTTTCACGTCGTGCAAGTCGTCAACAAGACCAAGACAACCTACGATTTGGCTGAAATTGAGCAGACCATTCTTCCATCTGCCGATACCCGCAGACTGACTGAAGGTCAAGCTAACCAGCTTGCAGCTAAACTCAACGAGTCTAAAAACATTAATCAAGTAGCGGAAGAAGTAGGCAAAGTCGCCTTCGCCTCTGCGGGACTTACCCCTGCCTCTCGCACTTTGCCAGGCGTAAATGGCGGCCGCGATGTGATCGTATGGGCTCTTTACGCTGACGAAGGAGCAACTTCTCGCGTGTTTCGTGTCAACTCAAATAAGCTCGTCGTAGCCCAAGTTTCCAAGAAGTCACCCAAAGGGCTGCTGGCCTTGGACGATGAGACTGTGAGAGATGGCGTAACACAGAAAGTACGGGATGAGAAAAAAGGAAAAATCATTCGCGAGCGCTTGAGCGGCATCGCGAGCAGCGACCTGAATGCCATGCGCGACGCTTACAATGCGGCACATGGAGCCGGAGCCTATATCAATACTGCCACGAGCATTTCTTTTGAGACTTCTACCATTCCAGGTATTGGACCAGACGCTTTCATCATTGGTAAAATCTCTGGGATGACTGAAGGCCAAGTATCTTCCCCTCTCGTGGGCCTCAATGGCGTGTATGTGGTGCAAGTGACGGGGATCCAAGAGGCACCCGAACCGGATCCTGCTATCTTAGCGAATTCGGTGATTTCGCAGCAGACACAGGGCGGATCTACCCTCCGGTCGAAGGCATATCCGGCGTTGCGCGAAATCGCTGGCGTAGAAGACCTCCGTGCGAAAGCCGAGAATACTTTCCAACAACGATAATTCGACAAATCATTTGGCAGCCCGATGTAGTTATGGCTACATCGGGCTGTTTCTATTTCATGGCACATGATTTCGTTGAAAGTGGCGGTCAATTTGTCGGGTTGGGTTTGTATATCGAGGGTGGCCTGCGTATCTTTTCATGCCTGTCCACGTTTCATGAGCAATCTCAAAAAACACTAATTATGCAAGTTCTTGCCCGGCCAAATGTGTGGATGTTCGTGATGCTGGCCTTCGGAATCAGTTGGGCAGCAGGATTAGTTCCCGGCTGGGTAGGACTAGAAGGATTGGCTGGGTCCATTCTGCAAGCCTTTACATACAGCCTCGGCCCTTTTTTGGCTGCGATCGTGATGAGAAAATGGGTCTTTCAGTCCTCAACTGCCGGGATGGGCTGGAATCGGAAATACTACGACTACCGTTGGATTGCGCTCACGGTTTTTGCCCCATTAGCCATTTTGGCGATCACGCTTGGAATCGTGTACGTGATGGGCAACTTGCTCCACACGCCGGGCTTTGGTAGGATTGAAATACTAGGGAATACCCTTGGAAGCTTCCTCCAACTCATGCCGGATTGGATGAGTGGAGGATTGAAGGTCAATTTGGCGCTGGCGCTTTCTCAACAGGATTTTTGGGGAACCTTTTTGACCCTATTGGGATTGATCCTCGTCATCGGATCCACCATCGGCCTTCTAATGCACCTTGGGGGAGAAATGGGATTTCGCGGATACTTGCTCAGGGAGTTGCAACCCTTGGGTTTCTTGGGGGGAAATACTGTTCTTGGCTTGTTGGTAGGTGCCTGGCAAAGTATGCTGGTCATCCAAATCCTTCCCGGTTGGTCATGGGCCTACCTCCCGATGTTCCTCAGCATAATGGGTTTTCATTTATCCATGGCCTTCCCGCTCGCTTGGCTGAGCCTTAAGACGAGGAGCGTATATGCCTCCGCCACTTTTTCGAGTGTGTTAGCGCAAGTTGGCGGCCTTTCCACGTTGTTCTTTTGGAACAGCAATCCCTACTTGGCCGGCGTGAATGGATTGTCAGGAATATTGGTGCTAATGGCGGCTACGTTTGCCATTATTTGGTTTGATCGCCGATTCGTGAGTGAATACGAAAAGCTGGTTTACTAGGGAATTTACTCCTGAATAGGATTTCTACCTAGTCCCGTTTTTGCATATTGTTTCCTTGAGCGAATGGTCCGACCTTCCTTAAAACGGTCGTTCGTTCCAGTATGAAAAGCCCGGAAGATCGCCTCCCGAACAACATCTATGACCGCATTTTTAAGGAAAATGCAGAGACGATTTTCATTCCCTTGATCAATCAGCTGCTTGATATACAAGTCAGGGCGTTTCGTCCCCTCAAAGACAAGCTGCTCAGCACCGTCGAGCGAGAAATGGATTTTCTCTGCGAAGTCGATACCCAGGAAGGAGAAACCATCCTCCTACACATTGAATTTCAGACGAAAGACGACCCAGAGATGCTCTACCGAATAGAGGAGTATCACGGCCTGGCACGGAGAAAATATCGCAAGAAGACCAGGCATGTGGCGATCTACTTGGGGACAGAAAAGCATCGAATGCGTGAAAGGCTGAGGGAAGATGGACAATTTGTGAGTTTTGACGTGATCAGCATTCACGCCCTCAACACGACCGTACTGCTGGCTTCGCAGTTGCCAGAAGTTGTGATTCTGGCAAATTTTGAGCAATGATGAGCCGGACTGAACGGGGGCCGTTCTTCGTCTGATTTTGACCCGGTAGAAAGCCTTGTGCAAGACCCCTGCCGAGCTAAGCAAACAGGTTCTGCAATTGGTAATCCTCGCATGGCTACGTAAATTAGAGTCATTGATCAGAGAAATCGTTACCCAAATGCCGATCACATACGACATCACCACGGACGGACTTTACCAAAAAGGAATTGTCACCGGACTTGAAAAAGGCCGCGAGGAA
>DAITMB010000002.1:32218-61241 GCA_036835375.1 Bacteroidota bacterium | reverse complement strand
GGCCGCGAGGAAACCATGGAAAAAACTGTTCGGAAGCTGCTGACTACCGGGCTGCTGACGCCGGAAGAGATCGCTGGTTCGCTGGAAATCGCCTTGGAATATGTCCTGAAAATTCAATCGCAGATTACCTCTTCTGAATAATGGCCCAGTTTAAGTGACTAATAAGGGTTTGTTTGTCTCGATAGATACACTGGCCAAACACCTGACGATAGCTAGCGTTGTGCACTCAAAGGATATCCCTTTATTTGCTTCTTGATTTTATAGGAAAGCAGCCATGTCTGTACAACTCGTTTTTATTTCCGAGGCCAACCTCCGTGATCGGATGTTTGTGCGGGACCTCGTCCACAATTTCAAGCTTCAGCGCTCCATCACTGTCCACGCGCCTGTGGCCGACGTGCGCCAGACTCGAATGACAACCAAGCGACTTTCGTCGCTCATGAGCGATGCCCTCACCTATAACCGCGCCTTTAGTGGAGATCAGCGCGGCTTGGTAACGTGGGACGGCCAGTATTTGCACATCGACCGACCGCGAATAGAAGCCCTGCTCGACCATGTGCAGACATTGGTGCTTGGCCCCATTGCAAAAGGAGCCACGGAGGCCACGCTCATTGATCCGATTGAATTGTTGCTGGCGCTTCGAGCAGCTTTTGACGTAGAAGAAGTCATTACATTTTCTGATAATCCGTTGTCGCCACTGGTATCTAAAAGGCCCCTGATTTCTACCAAGGAGGACGTAGATCACTGGATGACGGCTTACGAAGAAGAAAAAGGAGCTTTGGCTCGTGCCTTGGCCCTTCGCCCCGCTCGTCTGTCTTCTCCCGCAAATTTCGCTCTGTGATTCGCAAAACTGAAGGCATTGTCCTGCGAACTTTCAAGCATCAGGAAAGCAACCTGATCGCCAAGGTTTTTACCCGTGAATTCGGGCTTCAAACTTTCATTGTTCAAGGTCATCGAAATAGCCGATCAAGGGCCAAACACAGCTATTTTCAACCCTTATCGATCATTGAGGTCATCTACCAGGAGCGGCCCCACCGCGACATTCAGCGCTTGCAGGAAACCAAGGTCGCTTTTGGGCTGCAAGAGGTACAAACTCATCCCGTGAAACTATCGCTGGGATTGGCTATGCTGGAAATTTTTGCAGATACGGTGGGAGAGGAAGAGGATCCTGCGCACTATGAGTTTCTGCGTTCAGCGATCATCCACTTGGATCGTTCTGATCAGCGCTTGATCCAAATATTTTTGTATTTCCTCGTTCATCACACCCGCTTCTTAGGCTTCTTTCCGCATGATGATAGCGATGGAGTTACCAAGATTGAGTTTTTGTTAGGCGAGGGGAGCTTACGCGCCGCCCGGGACAGCGATATGAGTGCGACCTTGCTGCGCAAATTCCTGTACAGCGAGTTGATCGATCTCCCCCATGAGGCGTCTTGCCAGCAGATCCAGTTTCACACCGACGAAAAGCGGCAGTTGATCAAGTTGCTATTTGACTATTATCGAACTCACATTACGGGCTTCAAGTATCCACAAACCATGCGGGTCTTTGCGGAGGTGTTTGGGGGATGAGGTAAAATCTTTAGCCTGAAGAATTTTTTTGTCTGGAAAATCAAGGCCCAGAATCTCCTATAGGACGTCTACATCTGGCTTGGCGGCGGGCTAAGGGCAGTCCAGCCTCCATCGATGACGAGGGTCTGCCCTGTAATTTGCTGGGAAAGGGGAGAAAGCAAAAACAAGGCAGCTTGGGCGATATCCTCCGTAGTAGAAACCCGGCCCATAGGGGTGAGCGACTTCCATACCTGCTCATAATCGGGGTCCAGGGCTAAGGTTCGTTCGGTGAGTGTGGCCCCTGGAGCCAATGCGTTCACAGTCAAACCGTGTGGAGCCAGTTCGACCGCGAGGCCCTTCGCCAGCATTTGTAGGGCAGCCTTAGTCATGCCGTAGGCGACCAGTTGTGGGTGTGCCTGCACGCCTGTGACAGAGGACATGAACAACATCCTGCCTCGGCTGCCCTGCAAAATCATCTGTTTGGCGGCGGCTTGGGCAAGGAAAAAAGAACCTCTCAGGTTGACCGCGATCAGCCGCTCAAACTGGGCCGGGCTGTAGTCCAAAAAGTGCCCAAATGTCGTGATCCCAGCATTCGCAACGACCATATCGAGACGACCAAAGGTGCTCACCGACGCCTGTACCAACTGGGCGATAAGGGACGGCTCGCTCGCATCCCCCACCACGCATTCGCAGTTGCCCCCTTCTGCTTGAATTGTTGTCGCAGCGTCCAATGCCACTTCTTCTTCGATGTCATTGAGAAGAATACAAGCTCCTTGCAGCGCCAGCCGTCGCGCAATTTCGCGACCGATCCCGGCACCAGCCCCTGTGATCAGGGCGACTTGTCCTTGAAAATGGGCCGAATTCATAGTAATAAAATCCTCGAGAAAATGGTGAATCGAATACGCAGAAATAGCGCTCCTGCTCAAAGATGAAGCCATTGTCGAATTTCATCTCTAGCTGTTTCATACACATTTGAAAGAGCCAGAGGATCTGTTTTGCGGGTTTTCCAGCCGTGGTCCGCGCCCGAGAGCCAAGCCAGCGTTGCGCGCGGACCGAGTTCCGCGATGAGCGACCCCCAAATCTCTTTTTCGACAAAGGAATCTCGATCACCAGAAAGAAAAAGCATTGGTTGATCCACTTCAAAGAGGTGTGCCCCACGTGCAGCACCGGGCTTTCCTGGCGTATGGAGGGGAAAAGAACAAAGCACTACCTTGGATACCTCTACAAGCATCCCCTGCGCGGCTGCGGTAGTGGTCATGCGCCCTCCAAAAGAATGTCCGCCTGCAAATAGAGGAAGATCAGGAAACTGGGACTTTGCGGTTTGAGCCGCCTTGGCTACAGTAGAAAGGCTCATATCCAGCGCGTCTCGCCCACCTCCCCGCTCCATGAAAGGAAATTGATAGCGAAAAACCGCAATACCCATTGAGAGAAACATATCCGCCAAAGCACTCATGTGATCGTGTCGCATCCCGGCTCCAGCTCCGTGCCCCAGCGAAAGAATTGCTTGAGTGCCTGGTGGCACTTGGAGCCAGTAGGAGACCACTCCACGACTGGGGTGCGCTTCGAATTGGCCTTCGTAGGAATCCATTGGTGTGGGGCCGAAGTAGGCAATAAAGAAGAATGGAAGAAGATTGTGATTCTGAGCCTAATCCTACGAAATTGCCGGGATAATCTGGATTTTCTTTATGGGTTCCCCTTATTTCTCCGCGATCATCTCTTTGCTTCAGGATCTCATTCGGACGCCTTCCCTGAGCCGAGAAGAAGAGGGCACTGCAAACCTCATCGGTTCCTTTTTGCAGCAGCAGGGTGTCAGCATTGAGCGATATGGCCATAACGTCTTGGCTAGAAATCGCCATTGGAAAGCAGGAAAGCCTATTATCCTTCTCAACTCTCACCACGACACCGTGAAGCCCAACGCTTCTTGGCAGCGACATCCATATACCCCAAGCATAGAAGGGGATCGCCTTTATGGTCTGGGAAGCAACGATGCTGGAGGGCCCTTGGTGAGTCTCATCGGGTGTTTTTTGCATTTTGAAAAAAGCACCTCCTTGCCCTGGAACCTCGTGCTGGCGGCCACGGCGGAAGAGGAAGTTTCGGGTCAGAACGGGATCGTGTCGGTGCTGCCGATGTTAGGGGAGGTGTCGCTTGCTATCGTGGGAGAGCCTACGCAGCTTCAGCCTGCGATTGCCGAAAAGGGGTTGATGGTGCTGGACTGTGAGGTCCGGGGCGTTGCGGGACATGCAGCGAGGGAAGAAGGGGTAAATGCGATCTATGAGGCAATGGATGCCATCGCGTGGTTTCGGGAGTATCGCTTTCCGGAAGTGTCGCCGTTTCTCGGCCCGGTGAAAACAAGTGTCACGCAAATCGAGGCAGGGAGCCAGCACAATGTCGTGCCAGATGTTTGCCGCTTTGTGGTGGATGTGCGCACCAACGAATGCTACCGCAACGAGGAAGCCCTCGCTCTGATTCAGTCGCAGGTCAAGTGCCGAGTGGAGGCCCGATCTACCCGTCTCAATAGCTCCCGGTTGGATGCCAAGCATCCTATCGTACGTCGCGCCATTGATATGGGCAAAGTTCCCTTTGGCTCCCCGACTTTGTCGGACCAGGCCCTGATGCCCTTTCCTTCACTAAAAATAGGTCCTGGTGATTCTGCTCGCTCTCACACCGCTGATGAATACATTGGTTTAGCAGAAATTTCTGAGGGCATCGATACCTATGTGAGCCTATTGGACGGGTTGAACATTTGAACGAGGGATTCGCAAAAAAAATGGGACTTACTTTGCCCAAAAGCCAGCTTTCAGTGGACGGCAATCTCCTGGCTCATAAGAAATTCCAAGCGGTGTCCGAACTCAAAAAAGCGCATCCCAATCCCCAACATCTTGGCGACACAGACAGGATTATCCTTGAGGGTATGATCATCCTGATGGATGTTTTTGTGTGGCAGTATGGGAAAAATCAGGAGTATTTCCCAACTTAATCGGTTGAAAGCTGTTCGACTTTTTCCTGAAGAAACACCCCATAGATCATAAGTTATGTATCGCACTTTGCTCCTGATCGGATTAGGGACTGCTATAATCAGTTGCTCTGGTCCATCCTCCACACAAGCACCCACCACCATGACTTACCCTGTTTCTCATCAAGGAGATGCTGCTGAGGATTTTTTTGGAATGACCGTCCAAGATCCTTACCGATGGCTCGAAAACGATACTTCAGCCGAAGTTGCAGCTTGGGTCCAATCTCAGAACGAGGTCACGTTCGACTATTTAAAATCGATTCCTTTTCGCGAAAACATCAGGCGTAGGCTGGAAGAGACCTACAATTATCCCAAGATGTCTGCCCCAATCAAAGCGGGAGATTACTTTTTTTTCTATAAAAACGACGGCCTACAGAACCAGGCGGTGATCTATCGGCAGTTGGGCTTGGAAGGCGATCCTGAGGTATTTTTGGATCCCAATCAGATGTCGGATGCAGGCACAGTCGCTGTGAACCTTCTCGGCGTCTCCAAAGACGATAAGTATATTTCCTACTCGATTGCGCAAGCGGGATCGGATTGGCAGGAAATTTATGTCAAAGAAATCGCCACAGGAAATTTGCTGCCAGAGGTGATTCGCTGGGTCAAATTCACAGGGACAGCCTGGCATCGAGATGGGTTTTATTATACCCGATTCCCTGAGCCCGCGGAAGGAACTGAACTCAGCGCACAGAGCAACCTCAACAAGATCTACTACCATCGACTGGGCACTGAGCAAGCTGAGGATAGCTTGGTATTTGAAGACCTACAGGCTCAAAATCAATATTTCCGGGTGTCAGTGACTGAAGATGAAGCCTTCTTGTTGCTCTACAAATCCAAGGGGGCGACGGTAGAAAACGAGGTGTACCTCCTAGATCTCCGCGCCAAGCGTCCCGCCTTTCAACCCTTTTTCACGGGATTCGACGCGGAATATGCCGTGATTGACCATCGTGAAGGCACATTTTGGGTCAAGACCAACTTGGCTGCGCCGACGTATCGATTGGTCACAACCACCAGGGCAAATCCCTCGGTCTTGAACGATATTTTACCTGCCAAAAAAGCTGTGTTAGAGGACGTGACACGGGCCGGAAATCAGCTGTTTGCTCAGTACATGGTAGATGCAACAAACAGAATTTATCGCTACGATTATCAGGGGGAAAATGAGCAAGAGTTGGCACTGCCCGGTTTGGGTTCTTCGGGTGTAGGAGGAGGGCGTAAAGATGTCGATCAGATTTTTTTCTCCTTCACTGGCTTCACTCAGCCAACCACCATTTACCGCTACGACCTTCAAACGAGCCAGTCGGAGATTTTTTTTCAGCCTCAGGTCCCCTTTGATCCCACCCAATTCGAGACCAGGCAAGTCTTTTATCCCAGCAAAGACGGAACCCCCATTCCGATGTTTTTGGTTCACAAAAAAGGTCTGAAGCTTGATGGGAAGCGCCCGACCTATCTCTACGGCTACGGCGGCTTCAACGTGAGTCTCACGCCTTCATTCAACTCCCTTCGGCTCCCCCTGTTGGAAGCAGATGGGGTGTATGCGCTTGCGAACCTCCGAGGCGGTGGCGAATATGGGGAAGATTGGCACGAAGCAGGTATGATGGGCAACAAGCAGCGCGTGTTCGATGACTTTATTGCGGCAGGAGAGTACTTGGTCAAGGAAGGGGTGACTTCGCCAGCCTACCTGGGTTGTGCAGGTGGATCCAATGGTGGCTTGCTCGTAGGGGCAGTCATCAACCAGCGCCCAGATTTGTTCCGTGTGGCTTTGCCCGCTGTCGGCGTGATGGATATGCTTCGCTATCACCTTTTCACAGTCGGCTGGGGATGGGTGCCAGAATATGGGCAGGCAGATCGGAGCAAGGAAGAATTTGATTTCTTGTACGCCTACTCTCCGATTCACAACATCCGGTCGGGAGTTGATTATCCCTCAGTGATGGTCACCACAGCCGACCATGACGACCGGGTGGTGCCAGCCCACTCCTTCAAGTACATTGCCACCTTACAAGAAAAGCACACGGGGCCTCACCCCACCCTGATTCGCATCGAAACCAACGCTGGACACGGGGCAGGCAAACCTACGGCGAAGCTGCTCGAAGAATACGCTGACATCTGGGCCTTTTTCTTCAAAGAAATGGGGCTGACTTATTGACTTGACCCTCCCATCCACGCATGAATTTGACTTTACATCTCCCTCACTCGGTCATTGCACAGCACGTCGAATCGCGGTACAGCGGCATCTTATATGACGGAGAAGTGAAGGACTGGACGGGAAGTAAAAGTCATGTGATCGTGCGGAGGAGAGGACCACTACACCTTCATGCCAAAGGACCTACGCTGTGCTGCGACATAGCGCTCAATGTCGTGCTGGATGTGCGGCGGGAAGATCCCGTGCTGGTCAACCTTATCAAGGACTTGGGAGGCATGCGGCAATTACAATTTTCCTTGCTGGTCACGCTGGAAGTCGGCGTTTTCTGGGAGACTGGTTGGTCGCTCCGGGTATCGGTGTCACCGACAATGGTTTGGCAGCAGCGGCCCAGCATCGGGACGTTTCTCAAGTTAGAGGTGAGCGGCTGGCTGGAACCCACCATTCATCGCCAGCTAGCAGACACTGCTGTCGAAGTAGAACGAAACATTCAGCAGGAACTACAGCTTGCCCACAGGATTGAAGAAGCCTGGGCGCAGCTCCAACATGCTTGGCTAATTGATGCAGGCGGGCCTTTTTGGCTGCGAATCTATCTCAGCACCGAATCCTTGAGGCGCACTCAAGTGGCACAGCGCGATGGCGCGGTGATCCTGGCACTCATGGGGCCAGTGTCGGTGTTGTTGAAGGCAGGGGAAGCTCCGACGCAAGAACCAGAAAAAGCCCTGCCGTTGGCTATGGATTTGGATCATCCTCCCGCGATGTCCGAGACCAGTGAAGTGCCTTGGGAGGCTGTACTTCCGTTCGCGTGGCTATCTCATCAAGTAACAAATTTTCCGGTAGAAGGCGGAAAAGTAGAAGAGCTGGAGCTGGTGGCACAAGGATCATCGCTCGTGGCAAAGGCCCGGGTGAGAATCGGTGGAAGGTGGGGACGAATCTCTTGGAGGCTCGAAATCCGGATACATGTGAAGCCGGTAGCCCCCCCTGAGTATTTGCGCATCGAAGTGGATCAACTAGAAGGCTTGCCCCTGCCTTTGCTCTTTTTTCGGAAAAAATGGCAACAGATCGTTGAAAATAAGCTCAACGAAGCCTGTGAACGCTTGGTCCGTGATTACCACACTTGGCTCGTGTCTTCCCTGGAGGCCCTGCCTTTGGAAGGGAATTGGTTGCTCAAGACATCTTCTCTTGCTCTCGAACTTCGCCATGTTGAGCTTTCCAGCGAGGATCTTGTGCTGCGGGGCATAATTCAGGGTGAATGGAGCCTGTGGCTGACCCAATTGTAAAGCGGAGCCATTCTTTTGATAGAAAAAATTACTGGCTGATGTGCTGTAGAAATGAGAACGTACTGCGATCCAGAATCTGAAACACCTGCTCAAATCCCTGATGTCCTCCGAAGTATGGATCTGGCACATCTTGGCCCTTTCCATCAAGGTCAAAGTCCCGCATCAGGAGCACTTGAGCTGTGGCGGATGGGAGGCGCTCTTTGATCGCGTGGATATCCTTCAGATTTTGGTGATCCATTGCCACGATGTAGTCAAATTCTATCAGATCTTCGGGCCGTATGCATCGTGCGCGGGAGGGCAGGGAAACGCTGTGCCGTGCAGCTGTCTCTCTCATGCGAGGGTCCGGCAAATCTCCCACGTGCCAGTCACCCGTGCCAGCAGAATCCACATCGAATTCACCAGCGCGCCCTGCTTGCTGGAGATGCTTGAGAAATAGGCCCTCGGCGGCTGGAGAGCGGCAGATGTTTCCGAGGCAAACGAATAGTACACGTGTCATGGCGTTCGGTGATGAGATTTTTTACGGTATATGAACCCTCCCAAGGCTCATTGTCGCACGTCAAATGTAAAAATATTTCGGAAAGAGGAGAGCAGACATGGATAAGGGGCGTCCGCAAAGCGAGTCAGCATGAAGCAAGATTTTCGAAAAGTGTGGGGCAATGGGACATGAAAATCAGGTGTTCGAAATACTCAGTCGATCTAGGGCTGATAGGGGGACTGGGAGATCTATTAACTTCCATCGAAAGATTCCCGTATCTTTTTCCGATAAACATCTCAGCCAGTCGGAATACATTACTCCGCACAGTATGAAGAACAGCATGAAGAATCTTTTTCAACAAATTCTCCTCACCGTGGGCATCAGTGCCGCGATGCTCGGTGCCTATCACGTTTCTGGCTTGGGCGTCAGATACGTGGAAGTCAGCGACAATGACCTTGAGGGGAGCCGTGATTTTGCGGTGCAAGTGTCGCGCACCTTGCCGACTTACGATCCCCATTCGCCAGTCGGAGTCCTGACCGACTTTAAAGAGGCCGCAGCCAAGGCGATGCCAGCCGTAGTGCACATCAAGTCTGTTCGCACCGTCACGAGCACTTTTTATGACCCGTTCTATGACCTATTCGGGCGGGCACCAAGACAATTCAACAATCGCCAGCAGGTGTCTAGTGGCTCTGGCGTGATCATAGGCGCTGATGGCTACATAGTCACCAATAATCACGTCATCAAAGACGCCGACGAGCTCACCATTACCCTTTACGATGACCGCACATTCTCTGCGAAGGTCGTCGGCACCGATCCTTCTACCGACATTGCCCTCCTCCAGATTGATGCACGGGACTTGCCGACTTTGTCTTTGGCTAATTCAGACGAAGTCGTGGTCGGAGAATGGGTGTTGGCAGTGGGCAATCCATTTAGCCTGTCATCCACAGCCACAGCGGGCATCATCAGCGCGATCGGCCGCAACCTTGAGATCATCAAGGATCAAATGGCCATCGAGTCATTCATTCAGACAGATGCCGCAGTGAATCCGGGGAATTCTGGTGGGGCCCTTGTGGATTTGCAAGGCAACCTTATTGGCGTCAACACGGCCATTGCGTCCCCCACAGGAACTTATGCGGGATATGCATTTGCGGTGCCAGCCAATCTCGTGAAGAAAATTGTGAGCGACCTCAAGACATACGGCACGGTACAACGTGCTTTTCTAGGTATCGTTTCTGGCCAAAACCTCACACCAGCCCTTGCTCAGGAGCTCAAGATCTCTGTGACCGAGGGGGTCTTCGTGCAGGAGTTATCAGATCTTGGCGGGGCCTATCAAGCGGGGTTGAGGTCAGGCGATGTGATCGTAGAAATTGAAGGATTTTCTATTAAAAATGACTCTCGACTCCTCGAGATTGTGGCGCGAAGCCGCCCGGGTGACGTTATACAAGTGAAAATTTTTCGGGAGGGTAAATTCAAAACTATTCCGCTCACCCTCACCAATCAGCTGGGAAACACCGAGTTGATTCTCCCGCTTCGCTCCGAATTGTTGACTCAACTGGGGCTAGAAATGCGCGACCTCACCGAAGCTGAGCGCACCAGGCTTGGCGTAAAGCAAGGAGTGCTAGTGTCGAGACTCTATGCGGGGACCATTCGTCAGACGACCGATATGAAGGAAAATTTTGTGATTTTGCGGCTCAATGGGCGCGACGTCCAGGAGGCGGAAGAAGTCTCGCGCATTCTCGAAGGTGCCAAAGGCGAAGTCACGCTGGCAGGGTTCTATCCCCGAATCAATCGACTCTACGAATACAAGCTCAAGCTGGCAGACTGAGTGCTGCTGCCCTATCGACTTCCACGCAGGGGAGCTGAAGGAGGAGCCTATGGGTTGAAATTGTTGGAGAGTTTCTGTGTGGAGGGAAAGCTTATTTTTTTTCCAGCTTCTCAGGATCGTGAGGAAGGGTTAGGATAAAAGAAGATCCTAGCCCTTCTGTCGTTTCGAGGTGAATCTTGCCTTGAAGCTTCAGCACCGTCTCTCTCACGATGTAAAGGCCAATGCCTGAACCCTGCGATTTGGTTGTAGCTCGATAAAACATCTCAAATACCTTTTCCTGATGTTCCAAAGCGATACCGATGCCATTGTCTCGAAAGCTGAGTTCGACACCTTCATCTGTGGCAGCGGCGGAGATATCCACCCACTGCACCGCCTTATTCATATCGCGGTATCGAATGGCATTCGAGAGGAGATTGTTGATGATGGGCTTGAGGCGCTGGAGATCGCTTCGCAAAATGAGGGAAGCAGGTACCAAATTGCGGATTTCAAGATGTCCATCTTGAGCAAATCGCAAAGACTCCACCGCCTCATTCACCAATGCTTTGAGGTTCACGGGTACGGATTGTAGCTCCATACGGGAGTTTCGGGAGTAGGTGATGATGTCCTGAATAAAGTGGTCGAGCCTAGCTATACTTTTTTCCATTAGGCCCAGATAGCGCATCTTGTTGTCATCGGAGGCCTCCATCTTGGTGATATTGATCAATCCAAGCAAAGACACAAGTGGCGCCCTCAGGTCGTGAGAAACGCTGTAAACGAAGCTATCCAGCTCTCGGTTGACCTTCATAAGCTCGTCGTGCTTCTCCTTGATTCTTTGCTGGGCCTCCCGAATTTGGGTCACGTTGCGGATCGCGCCGTCGTGATAGACCATACCATTTTTATCGACTTTTCGCACACTGCTGATCAATCCCCAGAAGGTGCTGCCATCCTTGCGCTTGAATTGAACTTCTTCATTAAAAAACGAATTGGCTTGCTGCACGATGCGCACAAAGTCGTCCCGCCGGGAGACGTTGACATACAACTCATAAGGATCCAGGCGAATCACTTCTTCGATGTCGTCATATCCAAACATCTCCACGAATGCCTGATTGACAAACATAATTCCCCGCTGTGGTGAGCTACGGAAAAGGCCCTCCTGAATGCTATAACTAATCGAATCAAGCAGCTCCCGCTGATATTTGGCCTCTTCCTGGGCCTTGGATTCTTCCGTTATATCCCTCAGAAATAAAGAAATCCCAGTAACCTTGCCCCCTTGTCCCCGTGTCACCGCCGAGAAGGAGAGCCAGAAACATTGCTCTTCTTCTTGGTAAGGGATCGAAACCCGTCCTTGCCAAGCTTCTCCCCGCCCTAAGCCTGCAAGCACTTCGCTCCACTCTTGCTGCGTGAAGAGGGGCCATGCGCTCAGGAGTTCCTGCCCGATCCAAAATGGTTTCTGCAAATAATCCCTGAAAAAAGCCCTGCCAGCATGATTGGTATCGATGAAGTGACCCTCCAAATCAAGAGAATAGATGGGATCAGGAGCGCTGTTGAGGACTGATCGGAGCTGCTCCAACTGCTCCAACTGAGTGTTTTGCCCGGTGGGCTGGCGGGGAGGAATATTGGTAGCTGACTGGGAGTCTTGTGGGGTGACATTCATCTCAGAAGGATTCTCAGCGGAACTCTTAAAAGGCGAGGGTAGGTCTGGGTCAGGTCGCAAAGCGAGCTCCATGGCATGAAGCAGGGAGGCAGCCCGATGGACCATTGAAGTGGAGAGAGGATACATTTTGTCTTGCATCTCCATGAGTGCTTGCACAGTGGGGGAGCCGATCATGTACACTTTCCGGCTGCGGTTCCGAAGCACGTGGAGTGCCAAGATGAGCCGTTTTCTCGCTTGATAAGCGACCGAAGTAACTTCGGTCAAGTCGAGGATCACAGAAGGTCGCTGCTGATTGGTGAAAGAGGTGGAAGTCTGGAATAATTGCAGCAGTCCTTGGGCATCCGGCTCGCGGAGCGTGCCGCTCACTCTGAGAAGGAGCACTTCCTGCTCAATGGAGAAAATGGACATACGAGATGAAAGTCCCGATTTGGATCCTCCCCCCCCTACTGTTTCCGGACTGCTCGAAGTAATGTGCCGGAGCGACAGACTGCCCACAGCAGGGTGCGTCAACAATCCCTTGGGATCATTGGGCGCCTGTTGACCCTCGTGGCGACGAAGCCACTCGATCAATGGGTATTCGGCAAGGTAGGAGGTAGAGGATTCGCTAGGGTTCATCTGATGGTTAGAGGAGCTGGGAAAATGTTCGGCAACCTAAACCATTTTCCCGGACAAAAAAACGAGATTCTTTTTGTGTTCTAATGGACCAGGATCTACACGTAAAAGCGCATCTGGTTGGTAAATGCTCATGATCAATGGAAAAATCGCCGCATTCTGCTGCTCGAATCTTCAAAGTCTTACGTGCTAGCCCCTATTTATTCTAGCTCTTTTCGTGCCAATTAATTCTTCTTCCACATCACCTGGCCTCACGGATAATCCATCATGAGAAAAAGCCAGCTCGCATTGGAAAAGGGCGTTGAAGTTGAAGTGCCATCTTCAGATTTTCAAGTTTTCGCTTGTGTTTAAAGATTTTTGGTAACTTGAATAATCGCTCATTTCGTGCTTTTATCTTTTCCCAGACAGTTGTTCAGCACCGTTCTTTTCGAAAACTCCACACGTGTATCCCGCTGGTGCATTTTTGTCCTAAGATTGATCACCAGTATTCTTCCCGCCCATGTAGTCACGGCGGGTCAAACTCCTCTCATACGCTATTATTATGTCTGTCCCCCTGATTCAAGCCCCTTTATTGACCGAGCGACATTCTATTCGCTCTGGACCTATTGAGCGAAATGGCTTTGCGGATTACGGAGTCATCTTTTCGACAAGGAAAGGTGGGAGTCCTTCAGATTTTCACCCTTCTGATCTTCTTGGCGCAACCATTGAAGTACTCGACCTTCAAAAGCAGGGAGAGGCGAATCGGTTTTTTACCATTCTCGGAGGCTATTACTGCGAGCGAAATCCCGAAGGAGTTAAAGGAACCGTTGCCATTTCGCAGATCTTTGGAGTAGCAGAAGACGCCGCCCTTGGGTTTGGTTTGGTTCCTGGTGACCATTGCCTTGTGGACGAATGGGAGATGAAAGATCTTTCAGGCGGTAGTCGCAGGAACATGATGGATGAGCGTTCAAAAGGGGAAGACGGATGGACTTTCATTGTGAATTTCAAGCCATTTCGCCATCAATATCCTTTCAGTGGGAAATTCATGGGCTTAACAAGGGAATGCCCACAGTTGCTGGATTTAACCATTTACGAAGCATCTGCCAATGATGAATTCGAGCTGGCCATTGCAGCACATGTGAGCCTCGCAAATGGGCCTAGCAGAGGATTCCGCTGGAACTGGGGGGACGGTAGCCCTGAGGAAACCACCCTATTGCCCACAGCTACGCACACCTATCCCAAGGCACTAGGCCGTGATCTGGATTTTGTCATTTCGTGTACTTCTATCGGGCCAGAAGGCTGCATTTCGTCTCTATCGAGAACCTGGGCTGTGCCTGGGTATTGCCCTGTGTGGCGCATCGGCAACACCGAAGTCTCATATCCAGGCCTAGATACCGCCCAATTCATCGTAGGATTGGCCGGAGACCACGTGCCTGGCACGACGTATCGCTGGGATTGGGGCGATGGATCAGAGACCGAGCAAACGACTGTACCCAATGCCTCCCACAGCTATCCCAGAAAGACAGATGAGCGCACATTTACCATCAACGTCAGCTCTTCAGGGCCTGGCAACTGCACAGCAGCACTATCTACCAAGGCTACCATCGAGCCACTGCCATGTCCAGAAATCAGCTCCCTCACTGCTGAGGAAGGGGAAATGGATGGGAACGTCTTCTTGGTCCGGTTTCAGGTCAACATGCGCCATGGAACGCCAGATTCCTTCCGCTGGAACTGGGGAGATGGATCCGATGAGATCGTCACAACGGTCCCTGAAGCCAGCCATGCCTTTGCTGCCAGCGGAGGACTGGACATTCGTCGGACGGTGAAAGTGACTGCGACAGGACCAGGAGCCAGTTGCGTCTCCGACGCCACAGTGCTGGTCGAGGTGCCGGGAGTATGCCCGATCATCTCGGTGAGTGCGAAAGTAGCCGACCTCCAGCCAGGCGACGCGCAGGTATCTCTCAACCTCCACGCCATCGGTCCTAAGCCAGATCGCTTCCGTATCGATTGGGGCGATGGATCGCCCCAATCAGAAGGGACTGGTACACAGGCCAGCCATACCTATGCCCGGCCAGCCGGGGATCAACGGTCTTTTAATATTCAAGTCAGCACCTTTGGTCCTGGCACTTGCGATCAGCAAGCCGTCACACAAGTGCTGATTCCGGGCGTATGTCCTGCCTTGTCTCAAGTTCAGGCCGAATGGCTCTCGCATAACGGGTTAGTATGGACCCTTCAAGCAAGCGTCACACTTGTAGGACCCAGTCCTGACCGCCTGCTGTGGGAATGGGGAGATGGCTCGGCACCCGAGCAAAGCCTAGGAACCAGCCTTTCTCACGACTATCAGGGAAGAGCAGGGGAATCCTCGCCAGTCATTCTGAAGGTTACGGCGGTCGGACCTGCTTCATGCCTATCATCGCTCACGCTGCCCGTCGAGATTCCGGCACTTCCCTGTCCGCTGTTGAGCCAGCTCAAAGTCGTTCCGCAGGCATTGGTGGAGGATTCCTTCTCTGTCGCTTTCGAGGCCAGTTACCAAGATCCAAAGCCTTCCGTGTTTCGGTGGAATTGGGGGGATGGCAGCCCCGAGGAACAAACTATTCAGCCAGTTGCCATCCATTCTTTTGCGGCTGTGGCTGGGGAGGAGAAAAGCTATCGGGTGGTACTTCGTTCGCAAGGACCGGGAGCTTGTGAAAGCGAATCTCACGCGGTGGTACCCATCCCTGCCTACTGTCCTGTTCCGGATGGCCTCGTCTTGGAGTTGATTCCAGCAGACAATGATTCTGGATGGATCGTCAAGGCAAATATCACCTCGGCAGGACCTGCTCCTACTACTTTTTCATGGAACTGGGGGGATGGTTCTTCCCCTGAACAAACGAGCACGCCCAGCGCTACGCATGAGTATGCGACCCGAGCTGGTGAACCCTTTGCTGCGACGGTAACCGTTCTGGTGGCAGGACCGGGGACTTGCGGGCCTGTTGAGCGAAAGGGTTCTCTACTCATTCCAGCGCGTTGTCCCGTCTTTCAACCATTGACGGTCAAAGAAATTTCCCGGACAGTTACCTTGGTCAACTACGAGTTTTTCTTCGGAAGTAGCTTACCAGCGAGTGCTTACTATTGGAATTTTGGTGATGGATCCGCTGTCGAAGAGACGACGACCCCTCAAGTTACCCATGAATTTGCGCGATGGGCAGGCCAATCGCCAACATATTTCGTGTCGGTGCGGACAGAGGGGCCGGGCATTTGTCAGGGAAATGGAGAGGTGTCGCTGGTCGTTCCTATGGCGGAAGCTTGTCCCGTCATTTCGCGAATCGATACCTATGTTGAGTCTGAGACGGTAGATACTGTCTCCATCGGATTTGTTCCAGTGACGCAGGTGGGCGCACCTCAATCTTACGATTGGGACTTTGGAGACGGCACGCCGATCCTATCAACTAGCGATCCTGAAATCGTTCACACATATCAGCGGAGCGCAGGAGCCAGTCATGAGGTCAAAGTTACAGGTACTGGCCCCGGATCTTGTGAATCTCGTCAAACAGTTCATGTCAGCCTTCCCGAAGGAGCTGCCCCTTGTCCCGTCCTAGGTGACCTCACGCTCACCAAGAAAGGCACAAGTACGACCTCATACGAAGTCAGTGCAGAACTTGGTCTCCATTCTGGAAAGCCGGATCGCTACGAATGGAATTGGGGGGATGGCTCCCCGACTCAGGAGACTTTACAGCCGAAGGCTACACATACTTTTACTTCCGAAAGTGCTCCAAAGCAGCGCCAAATCAAGGTGCGTGCCCTCGGGCCGGGTGCCTGCGAGTCCAGTGCACTGGCTTCTGTGACAGTTCCGGGACAGGGGGTCAAAGATCCTTGGTGTACCCTATGGCCGCTCTTGGTTGCCTGGTTTGGGTCGATCGCAGCGGGTGGCTGGCTCGTGTGTTCCGCTGCGAATGTAGATCCGGCTCCATCGGGGTGGCTCTCTCCTGTGGTGTTTGTGCTGATCTTGATTTTTGGCGCGGCGGTCTATTTGTGGCAGCACATAGGGATCAAGCGGGGATGTCCGCCTGACGTATGTGGCGGATTGTCTGTGGGATGGCCCATGATGTTGACCATGACGGGAGTGGCCTTTTTTCTACAGGAATGCTTGCCAAATTGGATGTTTTGGGGTATTGGGACATTTGTTTTGGCAGGAATCTTTGCAGGATTTTGGTTTGCAAAATGCGCGCTGAAGGCCGGAGCTGGACGTTTTTTTCAGTTTTTCCTGATCTTCTTGCTTGCCTTTGCTTTCGTTGCGCTGCTCTTGGCAAGACCCGGCCTGGATTGTGTTTAGATCTAGTTAGAACAAACGCCATCGATGTGACTGCCACGCCCATTGACAAATGTCGATCGCGTGGCAGTCCTTGTTAAACCAAGTTCGTCAAAGGAATCGAATGGCTTTCTTTCGCTTGCAAGCGCTACTGCCTACCTTCGCAGACAAAATTTCCTATTTCATGCGCCCACTTCTCGCGGTCGGACCGCTGACCAATCTTCAAGATGCTCGATCCTGTGCCGCCGTTGGGGTTGATTATCTGGTGTTCAGCTTGGAGCGTGGGAGCATGCGCATGCTTGCGAGCAACTTGATTTGGAGCATGGTGTCATGGATCGCCGGGCCACAAGTCGTGCTTGAACTGAGCGTTGATTCGATGCAGGAACTCGATTCATTAGGAGGAAGTGTAGAAATCGGGGCCATCTCTTTGCCTTGGCAGGATTGGACAAATCAAACCTTGCCTGGCCGCGAAGTGTGGCTCCGTGCTACAGAAAACGATTCAGTGTCTGCGATCACATCGGTGCTGGAAAAGGGAAATCAGGATGGAAATGAGATTCGCATCATAGTCTCCTGCGAAGCTGCACCTGCGGTCTGGGAAGAATGGGCATCACATCTGTGGCTACATTTTGCAAGCTTGGAACAGGCGCAGGCCTTCATACGGGAATCCTCCTGGATGCCAACTGGAATTTTGCTGGGGGCAGAAGCGGAGGAATCGTTCGGGATGCTGGACTATGAGGCGATGGATGAATTGATCGAGATGTTAGACGCACGATTTCCTGCTGCATAAGGGCCGTCTGTCGGCGAAATAGTGTAATAGAGGGGGAACATTTCCTTCACACTTACTGTTTGGGTCCGGCTGCTAGCGCTTCCAACTGCGGTCTTCTTTTGCTTATCTTTCGAACGCTCCGACAAACCGAACTTGCGGAGGGATCCATTTACCAATGAACCGCGACACCCTGGGGACATTCATCGAGCGAGGCTTCTACGGGGTAGTCGTGGGGTTGATCTATGCGTGGATCAACCTGCAAGCAGGTTGGGATCTGGTGGTGATCTGTATGACCATCGGATTTTCTATCGGATTTTTCACCGGCATGTTGGATCGCGGGTTGCACCTCACACCGCTTCGCCGACAGCAATTTCTCATTGTGCTGCTCGTACGCACCTTGGCCAATCTCGCGGTCATCGTGCTCTCCATTCTCCTAGTTCTTGGCGCATATGCTGCCATCTCGGGCGATCCCAATTGGACCACGCTCCGTGTGCAACTGATTGGGTGGGTGCGTGACGGCAATTTTCTGTATGCCGTTTTTTACGCATTGGCTGTTCTCCTATTGCTCCAATTCATCACGTTGGTGTCCCGTTTATTAGGACCCAAAATGCTGTTCAACTACCTAGTGGGGCGCTATCATACACCACAGGAAGAAGATCGGATTTTCATGTTCATGGACCTTCGCGCTTCTACTACCATCGCCGAACGCTTGGGGCATGTAAAATGGCACCAATTTCTCAATGATTTTTTCTTTGACATTGGCAGACCTGTTCGTCGTGCCAAAGGAGAGATCTACCAATATGTCGGTGATGAAGTGGTCATCTCCTGGCCAGCGCAGGTGGGGGTGAAGAATCTACATTGCATCCGTTGCTTTTTCTGGATCTGGACCAAAATGTATCATCGGCGCGCTTACTATTTAAAAAAGTACGGCTACGAGCCCGTATTCAAGGCAGGGTATCACATCGGGAAGGTCATTGTCGGAGAAATAGGGGACTATACCCGAGACATTGTCTTCCATGGGGACACAGTCAACACTGCCTCGCGCATTCAGATGGAGTGCAACGTGTGGAATCGGAGACTGCTGCTGTCCGACACGTTGCTACAGCAACTGGACTTAGGAAAAGTTTACACCTCCGAATACATTACCAAAATCCGACTTCGCGGCAAAAATCAAGAACTGGGCCTCTACAGTCTGGATCCAGTGGACCCTATCCCCATGCCTACGCCCATTACGCCAGAAGAGTGAGCCGAAATCATTCGGGGTCGCTCCGGCTGTCCCATAAAATATTTTCCTATCTTAATTCCTTGAACACCTTCAACCACTGCCAGACATGGGTATTTTCGATTTTTTCAAAGGACAATTCATCGACGTTATCGAGTGGGTGGATTTTTCGCGAGACGTGCTCGTGTGGAAATTTCCCGACCAAGACAAAGAGATCAAGATGGGAGCGCAACTCACGGTGAGGGAGTCTCAAGCCGCCGTGTTGATCAATGAAGGGAAAATGGCTGATGTTTTCGAGCCAGGACGCTACGAGCTCACCACCCGCAACATGCCCATCATGACCACCATCAACTCCTGGAAATACGGCTTCGAGTCGCCTTTCAAGGTAGATGTGTATTTCTTCAACACCCGGCAGTTCCTAGACAATAAGTGGGGAACACCTAGCCCCGTCACCATTGCTGACAGCAAATTCGGGCAAGTAGAATTTCGATCTTTTGGTAGCTACAATTTCCGGATTGTGAATTTTGAGCGATTTTTCAAAGAGATCGCTGGCACCAATCCTATTATCACCCTCGCTGAGGTTGAAGGCATGTTGAAAGGAAAGCTTGTAGATCGCTTCACCGAGATTGTGGCTGAAATGGCCGAAAAGGGATTCTCCTTTGTGCAAATGCAATCCACCAAATCGGAGTTCGTGGCAGCCCTATTGCCGGGAATTGCGGCTTTCTTTGCCGACTTCGGCATTCAAATCACCGACTTTTCCATCCAGAGTATTACCCTCCCACCTGAGCTTCAGGAATATTTGCAAAAAAATACGCAGATGAATATGGTGGGTGATTTGGACAGGTTTATGAAATTCCAAGCAGCAAATGCCCTTGAAAAATCTGCAGAAAACCCATCTGGGGGCAGCGCAGGCATGGAAATGGGGGCTGGATTGGCCATGGGAAAGATGATGGCGGAGATGATGAAGCCCGGCGAAACACCGAGTAAACCTGCGCCCACGACGGAAAGCAAGGAGGACATTATGAAACTGCTAAAAGATCTTGGGGAGCTCCACAGCGCTGGGATTCTCACCGTTGAAGAGTTTGATGCTAAGAAGAAGGAGCTGCTGGCACGTCTGTAAGCGCTTTGATTAGAACCAAAAACCCCTCGGAAAGCATTTTTTCGAGGGGTTTTTGGTGAGATAAGTTCCTGTCAATGCGACTTTCTCATGAATGAGCAAGGCAGGGAGTGAGCCATACCTACCTTCCTCGTCGCGAAAAAAGGAAAAGCACCCGAGCCGGGTGCGTAGCGATTTGGAGAGGCGTTAAGAAAATGATGAAAAAAACATCCGGTTCTGAGAAGAATATTTCTTCATTCTATCGAGGAAGTCAGGAACGCAAAAAATGAAATATTCGCTGTGAATGGCCAATTAATTTAAAAAATTCATCTGGAAACGTTTTCGTATTGCTAATACTTAAAATATTGACTGGAATCATACAGGGAATATTGTCAAGACAAGAAGCCTTGCTGTAAAAAATTACAGAGGATGATTAGGAATATTGTGAAAACTTTTTCATTTTCGATACAGCGAATTGCAAAGCTCGCTATCGGCGGACCGATTAAGAACCTTGCAAAAAAAGCCCTCGAGACTGCGCGCGCCAATTGAGTAAGCCCAATTCCCACCTTCTTGGCGCAGCGCGTTTCTACTACTACTCACTCCTGAACTAGAGGCTGTCTTCCCCGACAGCCTCTTTTTGTGTTTTATCCTCCTTGGTTCACGACGGCAAAGGCTCATGAGATAGCCATCTATGCAAGTCAATTTTGTCATGGCCTCTTTCCGGAGAGATTCAAGTGCTTACCTTGTGCCAGTGCATCCCTCACCTCGCATCTTGCTATCGCCCCTCGATTGGGGGCTTGGCCATACCACCCGGATCATTCCCGTAGGAAAATCGCTGCAACGACAGGGGGCGACTTTGATTTTGGCGGGCACGAAGAAGCAATTAGGTGTGTTGGCTGAGTCTTTTCCGCGGGCCGAGTGCCATGAAATCCCTGCTTACGGGGTGACCTACGCAAAGCGTTTGCCAGCCATGTGGGCTGTTTTTGCGCAGGTACCCCGGCTACTGAAGGTCATTCGGGCCGAGCACGAGTGGCTTCTCGCTCATCAGTCCAGCCTTCGGCTTTCAGGAATCGTCTCCGACAATCGCTACGGATTGTGGCACCCCGAACTTCCTTCCATAATGATTTGCCACCAGTTGGCCCCACCTTTGGGAGGCGTGATGTCGCCTATGCGAAACCTGTTGTGGCGAGCACACCGAGCGCGCTTGCAGCATTTTGACCAGGTGTGGATCCCCGACCTGGTGGGCGAAAGCAGTTTGGCTGGGGACATGGTTCCGAGGGATCTCCCCAAGAATTATCATCACATCGGCTGGATTTCTCGCTTGGAAGGAGTGGATCCTGCTCCTCCCACGGGGGCGCTGCGCCATGTGCAAGCGCCTGCGCGGCTGATCTTGCTCTCCGGTCCCGAACCGCAG
The DNA here is from genome assembly GCA_036835375.1 of Bacteroidota bacterium. Taxonomy (GTDB): domain Bacteria; phylum Bacteroidota; class Bacteroidia; order J057; family J057; genus JANQTF01. Next base: position 39,959 of record DAITMB010000002.1, on the reverse strand, counting down.
CGGAGTCTGCTGGAACAAGCGCTGCTCCGCCAATTTTCAGGCCTGGATGGAGACTCGTGGTTAGTACAGGGGCTAGCTGGCAGCGAGGCTCCCATTCAGGAGGTCCCTGGCGGACTATTGATTCCCTATTTTTCTGAGAAAGAGCTCAAGTACTGGCTGCCCCAAGCAGGGATCGTGATCGCGAGGGCTGGATACAGCAGCATCATGGATTTTGCCCACTTGAACCTGCCGCACGTTGCCTTGATTCCTACGCCGGGTCAGCCAGAGCAAGAGTATCTTGGCCGCCGCCTTCGCGACCGGGGAGCTGTAGCATTGCTAAGTGCCCAAGACCCTGATTTGTCGGGATTGACTGGGATTGATCTCAAGGGTATATCCTCGCTGGAGGATGCCGATGCTATGTTAGAGCAGGTAGTAGGGGATTGGATGAGACAGTTGTTACAGCGATAGTAAGTCCATGAGCTGGCAATAGTTTGGACAATTAGCAATGCCAGCGTTGTTGTTTTAACGCAAGTATTCCAGCGTTTTACCTGTAAGTTTTTTATATTTGACAATCAGCGAATTGTGCGTTTGGGTTGTTGTTCTTTCAATTCCATTGATCCCTGATCTGACTTTTGCCTAACCATTCCATCATGATGAAACGTTTTATTCTTGCCATTAGCTTTGTGAGCATTGCGGCTTGGGGTTTCTCCCAGCCTGTTTCAGGCTATTACCTGATTGACAACCCGAATGCGGGACTGAACCCCGGATCGGTAAATTCAGACCCTGAGCAGCCCCTGGGCGCTGGGCTTCCTACCAACTGGACTGTGATTCACCCTGGCAATGCGGCATTCTCAGCATGGACGCCGATTCAGAACATTCCGTTTCCTTTTTTTTTCGACGGGAAACCGGCCTTTCAGTATAAAGCATCAACCTCCGGGGTGGTGACATTTTCTACTGATGCCAACATCATCCCAAGTAGCACCAACACGGCACTCCCCTCTGTTGAGATTCCCAATAATTCAGTATTTGTATGGGGTTTGAAAGGAAACTTTCCCGATAATAAAATAGTGACCAAGGTCTTTGGGCCACAGGGAAGCCGCCAGCTGTGGATCTCCTACAATGGTTACAGCTACAACTCTGGTAATTCCATTTGCAAAATGTACTGGTCCATCGTGCTGGAAGAGGGCACCAACAATATCTACGTCGTGGATCAGCGCAAAGGATTTGTCTGTATTCCGAAGCTGACCGTAGGATTGCTGATCAACCAAGGAGATTTTATTCAAGTTCCAGGCTCTCCCGCTATCAGTGGACAGGCAGGCGACGATCCTACCGCCGCTGACAACAGTTACTACCACTTTGTGCCTGGAGAACAGCCTCGCCGGGACATTGAAGCAAAAACGGTGGACATGCCTACCCTTGTGGAATACAAAGATGCGCCTGTCGTGATCAAAGCCACTTTCTCGAATGCTGGAACTGATGCACTCAAGTCGTTCGACTATAACTATCAGATTAATGGCGGGCCTATCCAGTCGCAGCACTTCAGTGGCCCGGTGAACCTCTCGCTACTAGATCATGGGGTGCCCTGGATGCCAAATACAGAGGGAACCTTCACGATCAAAGTATGGCTTGGGCTACCCAACGGGCTGCCTGACCAGCGACCTGACAACGATACATTGGTTCATAAAGTCACAGTTTTGGATCGGGCACCGATCAGAAAAGTCCTTGTAGAAGAAGCCACTCAGCAGAATTGTGGGCCTTGTGCCGCTGTGAATCCTGCCTTTGATGCCATGCTGCAAAATAACTTTGCTGATGTAGCGCCTGTGAAATATGCTTCTCACTGGCCGGGAGCGAATAATGACTGGCGTCGGATGTTCAACGAACCGCACCACAGTGCGATGGTCTCCTTTTGGGAAGTGACAGGGGTACCTACTGCGATTGTGGATGGCGCCTTTTTGCAAGGCAATCCGGGAAATATCAACCAAGGAACCATTGATCAGCGAAAAAACAAGTCTGGCGTTTTTGAGATGAAATTCGAAGAAACCGTCAACGGGTCCAATATTGACATCGAAGTAGAAGTGACCAACCTAATCGCCATGGACGGTAAGGATTTGGTTTTGAGAATCGCCGTGGTGCAAGACGAAAGAATGTTTGCGACACCTCCCGGAACCAATGGCGAAACTGAGTTTTTCGACATCATGCGCTACATGGTGCCCAGCCCGAATGGAACCTTGCTCCAGACGAATGCAGGAGCTAAAGAAACTGTTACCTTTTCTTACCCCATCGTGCAGCAAATGCGCAATAGCACGATTCGGATTGTGGCTTGGGTGATGGAAGGCAGCACCAAAGAGGTGTACATGACCGACAAATCTTCGGGAATTTACCTCTGTAATAGCGGCAGTAGTATGACTGGAACGATCAGTTCTACCGATGCATCTTGCTTGGGTACCGATGGAAGCGTCGGTGTGTTTGCTTCGGGAGGCACTGGTGCCTTGACATACCTGTGGAGCAATGGAGCTACCACGCCAACGCTCAACAACGTTGGGCCTGGAAATTACACAGTGACTGTCTCCGATGCTGGCGACTGCGACATGAAATTCTTTGCGAAAGTCAACCAGACTCCACCAGCAAAGGTCCGGCTCAATGCCCGGCAAGTAACCTGCCCCAATGAAGTTGATGGCACGATCGACGTATTTGTCGCTGGCGGCACGGAGCCTTACTCATTTTTGTGGAACAATGGTTCAACCACTCAGAACCTCACTGGATTGGCTCCAGGGAACTACTCCGTCACTGTCACCGATGCCAATGGATGTATCACGCCGCAAGTCGGTGTGAACGTGAAAAATGCCACAGTTGCATCTATCAACGGCAGTAGCACCACACCTGACAACGGCTCGACCAACGGTACGGCAACCGTGTCCGCGACGGGAGGCACCCACCACTACACGTTCACATGGGACAATGGAATGACTGGGGAATCGATTACGGGTCTCGCCGCAGGAGATTACACCGTGACCGTGACCGACTACTACGGATGCCCCGCCGGTACCCAAACGGTATCTGTCGATTCCAATGTGGGTATAGAGGACGCATTGGAGGCCGCTGGCATTTCGTCTTTGAAAGCCTTCCCAAACCCAACGAGCGGAACCCTCCGTCTGGACGTGACCCTTCAGCAGATGGACGACCTGTCGATCCGTATGTTTGATGTGAATGGCCGGGTGGTTTATTCCAAAATGATAAAAGCGATCAACTACAACGAGGACCTCGATATGTCCGGATTATCAGCAGGAGTGTATGTGCTCCAGCTCCAGACTTCACAAGGGGTGGCTCGTCACCGCGTAGTCCGCGATAGCCAATAGTATTCCAGCTCAGCTCTGAAGCGCATATCAAAATTCCCCTGCCATCCTGTGGCAGGGGAATTTCTATGTAGGGCTGTGTGATTCAGAATCATTAGCTCGTCAAAGAAGAAGATCGCTGAATACTTGTCAAACAGTCCATCAAAGCGAGGAAGGAAGGGTCTTGGAGAAAATAATAGATAAATTTTCCCTGCCGCTCTTGACCCACAATACCGCGGGACCGGAGGATGGTGAGGTGATGTGAAATGGAGGATTGGTCAGCCTGCAAAGTAGTATAGATATCGGTAACAGTCATTTTCTTGTCGTTTTCCAGCATATCAATGATGGCGAGGCGGGTAGGGTGCGCGATCGCTTTCAGGGTGCGGCTCAAGGATTCAAGCTCAGCGGTGGACCATTCGGTAGTGAAGGTTCGGTTCATATTAGCTGGACGTGACGAGTAGGAGAAAGGAGGAAGTTATAAGGCGACCTATGGTGAAAGTTCAAGACTCAGATTCCCGTTAAAAGGTCGTGCTCATGAAGATCAAACAGAGATAACACGCAACGATTCGTGACATCTGTCTTTTCATGTTTTGGCTTGCTTCAGCATTTAAACCACTCATTTTTTCATAACTCCATGAGTTCCAATAAGTTTTCGGCATCTAGAAAAAAACGAGGGCGAGCACGGCAGATCTTGCTTGCTGATCAGAAGACCGGTATTTTTAACCCATGAGCACGACATCTCCCACACACCAGCCGACTCTTTTGATGTATCTCTCCCTTTTTCTCTGCTGGGGGATCGCTTCCTGTGTGCCACCGGGACAGCAGCAGCCTGGGCAGGCTGCGCCTACAGAAAATTATACTCGTCCTATTCTGGATCTTATCGACGCAGCAGAAGATCTCTCCATTGAGCTTGCCGAAAAAGGCCTGCCAAATGTCGTAGAATCTTGGGTGGATGACCTGATTGTGACAGCCCAACCTGGCTCCGGAATGCCCGAAGTAGGCCGTCTCAAGGAAGGAGAGAGGGCCAAATACCTGCACCAGCGTACCCTCCTCAAGAAAGAAGCCACCCTACGCGGCCAGCGCTTCAAGGAGCGATATCTCCTGATCGAAATGAAATCCGGTGTCATGGGATGGGTTCACGAAGGCGGCATTCGCTATGTGTATCCCCGCTTTCAGAAAGTGCTCGACCAAGTGGTGTCGCAGACCAATCCCAACCAGCGGACCCGTGGCGCCGAGCCCGCAGTGGACCCAGCTGAGCAGCGCGTGGTAGTGCCGGGCGTCAAAGTCGGGCCCATCACCAAGAAAACTTCGCAAGAAGCGCTTCTCACCCTCTATGGCGGAACCCAAGTGGCCCTCGGTGTCGTCACTACGCCTTCCGGACAAGAGGAATGCACGATAATTTTTCCCGGCGAGCCCTCCGAGCTTAAAATCACCTGGGAGGACGCCGAGCGCACTAAAATCAAGGCCATTTATTTTGATCGGCGAGAGTCCACTTGGTTCACCCGCGAAGGCGTAGGGGTCGGCCTACCCCTCACCGAGCTCACCAAGGCCAACAAGGCTGCCATCGCGTTTTACGGCTTTAACTGGGACTATGCTGGCACCATCGAATCCTGGAAAAATGGCTCAATGGGCAAATATAAAAAGTCATTTTACGGCGTCTTGGGACCTGCAAAATCCAACTTTTCCATCCCTTCGGGCTATCAAGGCGATCGATTAATCTCCTCCAACGAAGCTGGGATAGAATCTTTGGGATTGGTGCTCACACGCCTCGTTGTGTATCTGGATTGATTTTTTTTCGGGAAAAATCAACGGACCTGCAATCACTCCAGCAGCGCATACACAGCGAAAGAGCCCAGCCAATGTTCTCCCTCGTAGCCACCGCTCGCGATCTGGGGAAGGGTGACCGACAAGTGAGCCTCAGCCATCTCTGAAAACTGCGCTTTTCTTGGATCCGCGTCGGGAAGTTGTCTGGCGATGCCTCGAAAGCACCAGGCCCGACTCAAGTTTAGGCCGTCGAGATGCACCAACTTTCCATCCGTGCGGTCGCTTACTGTCGCTGGTTCTCTCAAGGAAGCAGGGATCGTCGGTAAAAATGAAGAAAGCCACAGCTGGAAAGATTCTGCCGAAAGCACCCTCCGCATGAGATTAGCTTCTTCCAGGCAAGGCGAAAGAAAATCGGCTCCGCTCGGCTCATAGTGCGCGGGGCATTCGAGATCTTGATGATAATAGGTCAGCGCCGCTTGTCGGATCGCAGATTGCAAAGCAGTTCGATTGAGGGCCTGTGCGTAGTCCCAAGCAAAGGATAGTCCAAAGGCAGTGTTGGGATGTTCGCCCGTGCGAATAGGATATGTCTGTCTGGGCAAAAAATCGAGGTAGAGCTTTTCTATTTCCTCCGCCAAAGGCTGCACGTAAGTGGCCCATTGCTGCGCTTGTGGATCATCCCAGCTATGTAGCTCTTGCGAAAGCTTGAGGAGCCAGGCCCACCCGTAGGTTCGCTCAAAACTGCGATGATGTGGCGCCTTGAAATAAGCTACTTCTGCCAGGATCTTGTCTGGTTGAAGGTTGGCACCAATGGCTTCCCGAATGGTTTCCCGGCGTGGAAGCTCCGGAAATTCACGGAGCAAGCGCAGGAGCATCCAATGACCATGCACCGAAGAGTGCCAGTCAAAGCATCCGTAAAATGCGGGGTACAGCGCCCGTGGGGAGGCTACATCGCTGCTATCCCGGAGCACGTGGGAGAGTTTGTTGGGATATTCTTGCCCAATACAGCGCAACGCCAGCTCGGCTAAGTTGGCTGCTGCTTCCTGTGTAAGGTTGGGGGAGTCTAGCATCGAATGATCAGTATGTGAATCAACGCGTGTGGGGGACTGTGACCAGCTGGCAATGGGCAGGGTTGTTGACCCGATCACGCACAGCGCCAGGCAGCACTTCGCCCGGGAAGACAACTGGGCATTAAGTCGTCGTAGGTTCGCACAGAGCGAAGGAAGAAAAAGAGTCATAAACGAAGCATTCTTGCGTGAAAAGGAAGCTGTCAACGGACATCAGATGACGAGAAAAGATAGCGAGAAAGCTGTAGTCGATCATCGTTTACGTTTCGTTCGGAAAGATCTTGAATCTAATTTAGCAAAATGTGGGAGAAGAAGTTAGTAAAATTCTAATTTTATTGGGAATGATTCATTGCAGTTTGTTATTCCTCCGAGTATCTTAGCGGATTGAAAGCTCATGCTCGACCACGACACCGAAGAAGCACCTACCCCTATGGAGCCAAATGGCACCCCCACCCCACCGAACGGACAAGAAGGCACAACCCTGGCCATTTCGGGCATGTATGAGAATTATTTTCTCGACTATGCCTCATATGTCATTTTGGAGCGTGCAGTCCCCTTGCTACTGGATGGCCTGAAGCCAGTGCAGCGCCGTATTTTGCACTCGATGAAGGAAATGGACGATGGGAGATTTCACAAAGTCGCCAACATCATCGGCCAGACCATGCAGTATCACCCACATGGAGATGCCGCCATTGGGGATGCGCTGGTCAACATCGGGCAAAAGGATTTGCTTGTCGATACCCAAGGAAACTGGGGTGATGTGCGCACCGGAGATGGTGCCGCAGCGTCGCGATACATTGAGTCCCGTTTGTCTAAATTTGCTTTGGACGTAGGTTTCAATTCCAAAATCACCGATTGGCAAGCCTCCTACGATGGCAGAAAGCGGGAACCGATCGCTTTGCCCATGAAGTTTCCGCTCGTGCTTGCGCAAGGCGTTGAGGGAATCGCCGTGGGGTTATCTACCAAAATTTTGCCCCATAATTTTATAGAATTGTGCGAAGGCTCCATTCATGTGTTGCAAGGCAAACCAACCCGGCTTTTACCAGATTTTCCCACGGGTGGTATGATCGACGTGGAGCAATATCAAAGCGGCGGACGTGGCGGTAAGGTGAGGGTCCGAGCCCGCATGGAAATCAAAGATAAATCGACCATCCTCATCAAAGACATTCCCTATGGCGTGAATACTTCCACGCTGATGGACTCCATTGTTAAGGCCAACGATCGCGGGAAAATCAAGATCAAGAAGGTGGTCGATAACACGGCCCAAGAAGTCGAGATCGAGGTGGAAATTGCTGCCGGGGTGTCTCCTGAGGTGACAGTGGATGCCCTCTATGCATTCACCGATTGCGAAAGCTCGATTTCTCCGAATGCCTGTGTGATCATCGACGAGAAGCCTCACTTTCTTACCGTCGATGAAATTCTCAAAATCTCCGCTTTCCACACCCAGGACATTCTCAAGCGGGAGTTGGAGATTACCTTGCTGGAGCTCAAGGAGAAATTGCTCTTTTCTTCTCTGGAGAAAATTTTTATTGAAAATCGCATCTACCGCGACATTGAGGAATGCGAAACCTGGGAAGCCGTCATTGAGACCATCGACAAGGG
>DAITMB010000002.1:3296-32118 GCA_036835375.1 Bacteroidota bacterium | reverse complement strand
GTCTGCGACTGCTCCGACTTGGATGATGTGATCGTTTTTCGGGCGGATGGCAAGTTTCTGGTCACGAAAGTTTCTGACAAGTCATTCGTAGGGAAAGACATCATTTATGTGGATGTTTGGAAGAAAAATGACGAAAGAAAAGTCTATCACGCCATTTATCGGGATCCGGTCGAGGGCAAAAATTTCGTCAAACGCTTTTCTGTTACTGCCATCACCCGCGACCGGGAGTACGACATTTCCAAGGGCAATGAAGGCTCCAAACTTCTTTACTTCCAGGTCCACCCGAACAGTGAGTCCGAGATTGTGACCGTACATCTCACGCCGACTTGTCGCGCCAAAATCAAAATTTTTGACTTCGATTTTGCCGAGCTGGCGATCAAGGGAAGATCTTCTCAAGGGAATGTGCTCAGCAAATATCCTATCCGCAAAATCACCCAGAAAGAAGTAGGGTCTTCGACCTTGGGCGGCATCAAAATCTGGTATGACCCTCACACGGGCAAATTGAACACCGATGAACGAGGCAAATTTGTCGGAGAATTTGACACCGATGACCGTGTGCTGGTGCTCTATTCCGACGGTCAATATGAGGTGACCGATTTCGAATTGACCCACAGATACGACTTCAATAAGGTGCTCGAAGTCACCAAGCTCGCCCAAGCAACCGTGGTGACTGCCCTTCATTACGACGGCGAGACCAAAGATTATTACGTGAAGCGTTTTCAAATCGAAACTTCGACACTCGACAAGAAATTTTCCTTCATCGGCGAAGCCAGCCATTCCCGGCTCATCCTGGCTACCACCAGCCGCCACCAGCACATCAGCTATCTGGCAAGCACGAAGCTGAAGAAAAACGAGCCTGTTACAGTCAATTTGGAAGCATTTATTGATGTCAAAGGCTGGAAAGCGTTGGGCAATAAGCTCGACCGACGGACTGTGAGTGCCCTTAAGCCCATAGAAACCCCTGAGGGATTGCTCGAAACGCTCCCCGACGAGCCGCTCAAGACGGGTGATTCGATAGAGTGGGAAGCCCCGAATGACCAATCCGGCGAACAATCGGATTTATTTTCCTAGGGGAAAGATGCTTTTGATGTTGTTCTATGATCGATTTTCTGATAAATTCAAACCTCAGTCAAGCTAGTCTGTATGCCCTATCCGCACAAAGTTTCTTCTCCGCTCTTGTTCGTTCTGTTCCTGCTTCTTCTGGCAGGCGCATGCGCAGACGTGTCTACCAGTGATCCGGTCGCAGAATTGGAAGGGAAATACCGCACCTTGACCACGGGCGAGGGGAGTACGGAAGAGATTGATAAAGTCAGAAAAGAGCTGATCGCGGCATATCTCGCCTACGTAGATGCTCATCCCGGCGACACAACCGGGCAGTGTGTGCAGTATCTCGACCGCGCCGCAACCCTTCACTGGGCCGAGCCTTCAGAAAGCCGCAAAGCGGTGGAGATCTACGATCGGCTCATTCGCGAATATCCTTCCTCCTCCTTGGCTGCTGACGCATTGTTTATGAAAGGATTTGTGCTCAGCAACAATTTGCAAGCCTACGACGAAGCGAGGTCAATCTATCAAGAGTTTCTGGAAAGATATCCTGACCATGGGTTGGCTGGAAATGCGCTAGACGAACTAAAGATCATGGGAATCCCGCTGGAGAAGGTCTTCGAATCTTGGGAAAATGACTCACTTTCGCGAGATTGACTCTTTTTTTTGAAAAGGAATTCTCAGAGTCAAGCAAAGATCCCGAGATGAAACAAATGACTGTGAATCGCTTCGGAATATTCAGGTAGGGGGATGAATTTGCATTGCTCGATCTGGCGCAGTTAGCACAACTTTCGCTCCTACCCCTCCGTTATTCGGGTGGCCTTCGTACGTTAAGGAGGTCCTACCACGTGTCTCCGCTTTCAGAACGAATGCTATGCTTCCTAACTTGCGTTTGCTCCTCTCCACAGGGCTCGTCATCATCGGAATGATTTCAATGATTGGCCTCCAGGGTTGCGACAATGATGAGCCGCCCTACGCCCCAAGAGAGAGATCTTATCTATCTGTCATTCAGGCTTATAGCGGTGTTAACTCAATCGATGTAGAGCTGGAGTCTTTTGCAGAAAAAAAGACTGTTGCCGAAGCCATCCTGTTTAACCAAGCTTGGCCCTCCGCAGGATATGCCTCCTTGCTCAGCGAAGCAGGTCAATCTCTGGGCGATACAGGCGTCATCATCCGACTGAAGGATTGGCGCAGCAAAGAGCAAGTAGTGCCTGACCGTGTGATTTCACTCTTTCCAGGAATCAAAACAACCGTCGGGATCATTGATAGCATGGGGAAACCCGACTTGATCCAAATTCGCGACAGCTTCGCACGGCCAGAACCTGGCTTCGCCAATGTTCGATTCATGAACTTGACCCACCTGTACCCAGCTCTCGACTTGGTCTCTGGCAACGACAGCATCTTCCTCGACCGATTCAATTACCTCATTGTCTCAAAGTTTGTCCCCTTTCGAGCAGGGACCTACGACCTTTACGCAAGGCACAGCTTTACAGAAAGAAGGGTAGATTCTTTGATGAATGTGACCCTCAAGCCTCGAAAAACCTACAACGTCTATATTACGCAAGACAGAGGTCAACCCAGAATGGGACTGATCGAACTAGAATAGCCTATGAACTGCATCCTTCGCCTTACGATTCTGGGTCTCCTCTTGGGCTTCTGTGGCCTGGAGTCTCACCAGGCCATGGCCCAACATCGATTCAGAGCCTCTATCGGAAGAGCTGAGGTAGGTGGCTCTTTCGTCAACACCAGTGAGCTCAATCAGGTCTTGGAGAATGAAGGTTTTGCCCCTGTTGATGGGACCATCCTTGCATTTGGCCTGAGCACGAGCCGCTTTGCGGGCCATTTGGTGTATGGAGGGAAATTGTACAATTACATGATCGCGAAGAGTGGGCAGGTCTTTCAATCGGCGAACATGCACTACCACTACCTCATTCCCTACATTGGTCCCGTCCTATATAAAGACGAAACAGAGTGGCTTGTATATGCTACATTCGGGGCAGGTCTTGGCGTGTCAAATCTCAAAGCGAGGCCGGTAGGATCCCAGTTTCCCGAAAATCACAACACAACTGGACTTTTGTTTGATGCTGCACTCAACATCAGCCACAAATTCAACGAAATCCCAGACGTGAACAAAGGATTCGAAGTAGGAATGAGCATCGGTTACCTCTACAGCCGCGACGATTCCTTTCGCATGGTCAGCTTCGGCAGTCCTGAAAACGGGACGCTTGTGAGTCCGGCGGGGCCTTACTTTCGACTTACGCTGGGCATGATGAGTTGGGACTAATGCCGGGGAAGAAGCCTTTCCATCTCAAGATGGACCCAATCGCCTATCGAATCCGGGATGTACTCTTGGCTATCATCGCACTGGTGATACTTTCGCCAGTGCTGCTATGCGTGATGTGTTTGCTCAAAGTTACCCAATCCAAAGTCTTTTTCCGTCAGCAGCGCCCAGGTCTCCACGAGCGTCCCTTTTGGCTAATCAAATTTAGTACATTACGTGACGCTCCAGTGGGCTGGAAAGAAGAGGAGCGACAAATGGAGCGCCTCACTCCCGTCGGGAAGTTTCTCAGAAAAAATTCTCTGGATGAATTGCCCCAGCTTTGGAATGTGTTGCGGGGCGAGATGAGCCTGGTAGGGCCACGCCCACTATTGATGAGTTACCTTCCGATATATACAGCTCGCCAGCGCCAGCGGCATCAAGTTCTTCCCGGTATCACCGGTTGGGCACAAGTACACGGAAGAAATCGCTTGTCTTTCACACAGCGCTTCGAATATGACTGCTGGTATGTAGATCACCGTAGCTTTTGGCTAGACCTGCGGATCCTCGCGATGACTTTTCTTCAAGTGGCCAAGCCAAGAGAGGCATTCGCAGACGAACATACCACCTCCCCGCTGTTTGATGGGAGCAACTAGTGGGGCAATTTGTTTTTGCCATCACATTCAACGGGCTTCATGCGGTCTAATAGCGACTTTGTTCCTGTAGGTTATCGAAGAATCGATAATTTTGGCACATGAATTCTGTCATTCCCGCTATCCGACTCCAAGACTATCACTACGAACTCCCAGAAGATCGTATCGCCCAGCAGCCACTTCCTGACAGAGACGCCTCCAATCTCCTCCAATACCAAGCGGGGGTGATTTCGCATCACATTTTTCAAGCTCTTCCTTCCCTGCTTCCTTCTGGAAGCCTCTTGGTGTTCAATGACACCAAGGTCATCCAGGCCAGGCTGTTTTTTCGGCGAAAAAGTGGAGCCCTCATCGAGATTCTCCTGATGCATCCACATGCCCCAGCGGAGGTACACACTGCCATGCAAGCATCTTCGGCTGTGGTATGGAGTTGCATCATAGGCAATAAGAAAAAATGGAAATCCGGGGAGATGCTTTCCCGTACTATGGTTGTGAATGGCAAAGAAGTGCCTTTTCATGCCAGTTGGGAGGATCGTGAACAGCAATTGGTGAGGCTGAGTTGGGAAGGCGACCTCTCATTCATCGCCTGTTTGCAATCAGCCGGAGAGCTTCCGCTGCCACCCTACATTCATCGTGAGGCGAGGGAGGAAGATCTGCAAAGTTACCAGACGATTTATGCCCGGCACACTGGTGCAGTGGCAGCTCCTACGGCAGGACTTCACTTTACGGATCGTGTCATGGACCAATTGGCTGCCAAACGCGTGAAGTCAGAATATGTGACCCTACACGTGAGTGCGGGCACTTTTCTGCCTGTCAAAACGGAGCTTGCCGTGGATCACGAAATGCACCACGAGCAAATGGTCATCACTGAAGCGGCGGTAGAGCATCTCTTGAGGCACGAGGGTCCGCTTGTCGCTGTGGGCACTACGTCCATGCGCTGGCTGGAAAGTTTATACTGGATCGGTCTGCAACTGCTTCAAGGAAATCTGCCCGAGGCGGGCTTGCCTTTTCGTGTAGAAAAACTTAGCCCCTATCAAATGCCCGTGGATGACTTGCCCGAGCCAAAGCTTGCGCTCCGCGCACTCCAAGACTGGATGAAGGCACGTGGAGTGAGCCAGTGTCTGGCTGAAACGTCGATCATGATCTTGCCGGGATATCCTTTTCGATTGTGCCAAGGCTTGGTTACCAATTTTCATCTCCCCGGCACGACACTCATGCTCTTGGTGGCAGCGTTTGTCGGTGAGGATTGGCGGAAGATTTACGACGCAGCGCTAGGAAATGGATATCGATTTCTCAGCTATGGCGATAGCTCGCTCTTGTGGAAGGCAGAATAGCGAATGGGATTACGTGCATCCAACCGTTGTGTCTGATCACAAGCGTCATCCCAACAGCTTATTGGTAGGCTTTGTGGCTTTGACGGGCTTGAGGTATGCTGGCTCGAATGCCTCCACGTCGGCAAACTGACCCGCTTCATATTTCGCGAGGGCAAAGGGAAGCATGCCAGCGGCAGACGCCAGCCGCTTTGGGAGCAAAATCGCGTGTGGATGAGATTGAAAGATAGGCACACACTTCGCCAAGCCATCTCCCAGTAGAATATGAGGTCGCTCGTCCAGCCAGTCACTCAGGCTTCCTTCCTCGATAATGGATGCCTGAACCTTGTCCAGTGTTTCGCCCCGATCATTCAACCTCGCCAGATAGACCTCCATTCTTCGGGCATCGATCATGGGGAGAATATGGGCAGACAAGACCTGAGCCATGTCCATCACCTCTCCTGCAAGTCCCTGCAAACTTCCTATTCCAATCAAGCGAAGATCAGCCGCGAAGCACAGGCCCTTAGCGATGGAAACGCCTACACGCAGGCCTGTGTAGGAACCGGGCCCTTCGCTCACGACTACCGCAGAAAGTTCTGAGACTGTCCAGCCGACATTTCGGATCAATTGTTGAATCAAGGGTGCGATGAGGCGAGCGTGAGATTTTTCGGCAAAAACAGTAGAGACAGCCACGATGGCACTGCCTTCGCTGAGTGCCACACTCGCTACATCGGTGGAGGTCTCAATGAGCAAAAAACGCGGGGGATTCTGGCCAGATGTCATGGCCCGAAGATACGAGAACCTCGCTTTAGATCGGCATGGTGTGCTGTCAAGGCTTTTGCTGAAAAAGAAAAAGGGGTGTTCCGCTAGGAACACCCCTTTTGAAGTCCTGAAAATAAGAGGAAGCAAGTTTTACATGCGCGGGGCATTCCCTGCCTGGAACATTGCACTGATCATAGAAAAGAGCATTTGTCCATCAGCCAACTGTTCATTTCGAAACACAAAGTAGAGCTTGTGTGTGCCTTGCGTGGGAGTAAGGGTTACCATCACGGGCGGCTGGGAGTTCGGTCTCGATCCACCTTGAGCAGGTGTGGTCGGCTTGATCATAGTCGATTGACCAATGAGCGGACCATCAGCGGCATCGAGACGCAGTTCGATGGTGCCACCTACCATCCCAAATTGAGAGGAAGCTTGCGCTACGAGTGCGACACTGGTCATATTGGTGAGATCAACATCCTCGAAAGCGATGTAACTCTTATCTTCTTGAGCGATCACCAAATTGACAGGGGGGTTCGGCAAGCTAAATTTCATCACCCCAGCAATTTCATCTGCTTCATAAGCGCTGAGGTTTGCACTTCGCAAGACGAGCACTTGCTCGGCGCGGAGTCCTGGGATGCCATTGGCCCCTTGGTCAGTGTAGGCAGCGCGAATGATGAACACGCCTTGGTTGCTCTGGCCTTCGGGGATGGTCGGTTGAAAAGTGCCTGCGAGCGGAAGGCTGCCAGCACTGGCCTCACCCTGCGAAAGTATGTAGTCCACCATGGAGGCTGCATCTTTTTCGTTCAGATCGGGGTGAGCAGCCATGGCGACTTCTCCCCACACCCCTGCGCCGCCATTCTTGATTTTGCCTATCAAATAAGCTTTGGCATTGGCATCTCCCTTGTATTTCTGGGCAATCGCCTGATAGGTAGGTCCGATGGAGGCTTTGGCAACGGCATGGCATGATTGGCAATCGCTGGCAGCGACGAGCCTGCGACCAGCGGAAAAGGCTGTCATCTGGTCTGCGTACTGGTGCCCTGTTGCGATAAAGTTTTTGTCATATCCTTCTGCCAGATAATCAATGGTCACAGCCACGTCTTCCTGCTGAATGCTCCCGTCTGTGGTGCTCCCGTCTTCGCGATCCTGCACGACGACTTCATAAGAAAAGGGCTGGCCTACAAAGAAAAAGCCGCTGTTTCCTGTGCTGATTTGGATGTCCACCACGGGCCGTTCATTCCCGGCGAGCACCTCAACGGTCGATTTGGAAACACCCTTTTTACCATCGCTCACTGTCAAGGATACTTGATAGGCACCAGCTTTATCGAAAGTGATGGGGGCTGGTTCTTCGCCAGACAGACTTTTGAGTTTACTACCATCAGGAGAAAGAATTTCCCAAGCATAGCTGAGCGGATCGTTGTCGGGGTCTTTGGAACCTTTGGCACTCAGTTGGACTTGGAGCGGCGTCGCTCCGGCCAATTTGTCAGCGCTAAGCTTCACTTGTGGGGGGCGATTACCCGCGGTGTATTCGATTCGGACGAGCCGAGCGTCATCGTTTTGGGTGAACCAGCCTGTGCCGTACTCCAGTACATAGAGGTCGCCTTCGGGGCTAAAAGTCATGTCCACGGGGTTGCTGAATTTATGGCTGGGCATGATCCGCTCCATAGATTGGTAGTTGCCTTCCTCGTCCATGCTCACCGCCATGATCCATCCCCTCATCCAATCGTAGGCGATCAATTTCCCGTCATAATAGCCGGGGAAAGGTCTGGTAGCTCCCTGAAAGTCTTCGCTGTAAAAGACTGGGCCAGCCATTGCGTTGCGGCCACCCGTGCCGAGAAGAGGAAATTCCTTGGATTCAGCGTATGGATACCAAATGAATGCAGGCTGCGCTGGGGGTAGTTCCCGGAGACCTGTGTTGTTGGGAGATCGGTTGATGGGGGCGGCTGGGTCAAAGCTGCCACTGACCTTGCCTGTCTTGAAATCATGGATCCCATAGGAATAATTATTCCCGACGAAATAGGGCCACCCAAAGTTTCCAGCCCGACGAGCCTGGTTTACTTCATCGTAACCTCTGGACCCGAGTGTCGAGGAGTCTGCTCGCGCATCCGGTCCGACTTCGCCCCAGTACAAATATCCAGTTTTCTGATCTAAAGAGATCCGGTATGGATTGCGTGTGCCCATCACGTAGATCTCCGGGCGGGTATTGGAACTGCCTTCCGGGAAGAGGTTGCCTTCTGGAATGGTGTAGCTACCGTCTGCTTCTGGGTGAATGCGGATGATCTTTCCACGAAGATCGTTGGTGTTGGCCGAAGACTTCTGGGCATCCCAAGGACCGCGTGTGGGGCGTTCGTCGATGGGGGCATAAGCAATGGCGCGAGGGCTGGTATTATCACCTGTGCTGATATACAAGTTGCCGTCTTTGTCCCAAGCCATAGAGCCACCCGTGTGGCAGCATTGTTCCCGTTGGACCGGAACTTCTAAGATCACCTGTTGGGCGTCCCATTGGAAAGCACCGTCACGAAAGGGTACACGGGCAAGCTGATTTTTGGGCTCGTCGCCAGCGGGCGAATAGAAAAAATACACATAGTTGTTCTCGGCAAAATTCGGGTCGAGGATCAATCCAAGCAAGCCATCTTCTGCTTCTGACACTTTCCCTTCGGGATCGCGATACTTTGTGCTCACAGCGATGCTATCTACGACACGTGTGGCCTGTAGCGAATGGTCGTAGAGCTTGATGGCACCGTGGCGCTCAATGAAAAGGACATTGCCATCTGGTAAAATGGCCAATTCCATCGGCTCATTGAGCTTCTCGTCAAGAACCACCTTGGAGAAACGGTTCTCCTCTGGCAGGCGCTGGGTGCGCACATTGCTATAGTTGAGGGGGCTGGCCTTTTTGCCACCGAGCACATAGCGAATGCCTCCGAGCAAGTGATTCAGGAACAGCGGCTCGGAAAAAGTCTCATCGGTGTGCCCCATTCCCGTGTAAAAAGCTCGTCCTCCGTCATATTCCTGATACCAAGACATGGGGTGGTCGCCGTTATTCTCTCCCCCTTCGTAGGTGCTTTCATCGATCTTGACCAGCACCTTAATATCTGGGCTGATGTCCTTGAAATTGTAAAACTCATCCCTGCGGGTAAATCGCTCTGGAAGAGAATCGCAAGCTTCGTGGTCGTGATCAGTGACAAAAAACTCTGCCTCCCTCACATTAGGATTATTGGGGTGACTGGTGAAATACGCACCGACAAGTTTGCCATACCAAGGCCATCCGTACTCGGTGTCCGTGGCGGAGTGAATGCCAACGAAGCCGCCACCTGCTTGGATGAAGCGCTGAAAGTTGTTTTCTTGCTCTGGATTGAGCACATCACCAGTGGTATTAAGGAAAATGACGGCATGGTAATTTCGAAGCGATTCTTCGTAAAATGCGGAATCATTCTCTGTGAAATCTACTTGCCAACCTTGTTCTTGGGCCATGTTTCGCAGGGCTTCCTGCCCTGCTTCGATGGATTCATGCCGGAAACCGGCAGTTTTGGAAAACACAAGCAACTTAGGATCTTCGGATTTGTCGCAGCCAAGAAGAAGTCCTGTAAGGAGAAAAACGAACACCCACGTTCTATCGAGCCAAATACTCGAGACTGGGGGAAGGGAAAGAAGTCGGATCATATGCGTGATAGTTGACAGAATAGTCCTTATCGGTCTAATTTGAGTTGGTTAATTCATCTAAAAGGTACCAAAACCTCGTGCGATCCAATAGAATAATCTACCCTTTGATACAAATAAACAGCGCTATGCGTATCAACACCCAAGGTAAATCGACGAGGCCGCATCATGTATCGACCATTCGTCCAGCAGCTAAGAGGGGTCTTGGTAAACCTGTAAGGCTATGGAAATGTCCTCATTGCATACGGTTTTGTCAACTCTTGTTGCTGATGGCACAGGTCGCTTGCCAGCTTCCTAATAAGTCGGAGTCGGAGCAGCACCAAGCGCCGTTAGTCAACATACTCGGCGCTACACAGACAGCGACCATATCCGAGATTTCAACAATCGACTCGGCTGGGAGCAAAGTAGAAACGCGTTTTGCTTGCCCACCTGGCTACGAGCGTGTAGCGTGCGGGCCGAGCTCTTTTGCGCAGCATCTTCGGGAGTTGCCACTCAAACCGCCCGGAAGCCAGGTACTACATTATGACGGCAGTGTGAAACCCGATCGTGGCGTGTATCATGCCGTAGTAGATCTGCCCATTGGCCGAAAAGATCTGCACCAGTGTGCGGATGCGGTGATCCGTCTTCGGGCAGATTATTGGTATGCACAGCGTGCCTATGAGCAGATTCACTTCGAATTCACCAATGGATTTCGCATCGATTATCTCAAGTGGATGGAGGGAAATCGGATCGTCGTGCAAGGGAACAACGTGTCGTGGCGCAAAAGCAAAGCTCCTTCGAATACGATCGCAGACTATTGGTCCTACCTAGAAACGGTCTTTACGTACGCGGGCACCCTCTCTTTGGACCGTGAGTTACGTCCTGTGTCGATCGACAGCTTGGCCATTGGAGATGTCTTCATTCGCGGAGGATCGCCGGGCCACGCGGTCATTGTCGTGGATATGGCAAAGCACTCTCACACTGGGAAGGTCCTGTTCATCCTTGCACAGAGCTATATGCCAGCCCAGGAAATTCAGATTTTGCGCAATCCCCAAGATCCTGCTCTCAGCCCTTGGTACGAATTGCCCAGGTCGGGAATTTTGGTCACCCCTGAGTGGGAGTTCAGCGCTCATCAGCTCAAGCGCTTCGACTGAGCCTTGAAAAAAAGCCGCAGATCAGGGAGATTGGCTGCGAATAGCTGGCAAGATGAAGGGTCAACATTTTTGCTAACTTGGCTGCTTCTGAGTTCATAAGCTATGCGCATGATTTCCCCCAATGCTTGGTTATTGCTCGTCGTGGGCTTGATTTTTTGCGGTCTCCCGATGGAGCTTTCGGCACAAGAGCCCAGCTCCCCGCCCAGACCTTTGGCCGAATACGAGTTTTCGGATCGTACCATTACCTTTCTGGGCTCACGTGTTGTACGCGCTGGGGATACAGCCAATATTTTTATCGAGCTGGACACGGCCCTTTGGCCCATTATCTCGCTGCCCTTGACCCTCAATGGGGAACAGATGGAGGTGGCTTTGCACGAAGGAAAAGGGGTGATACAGTATCTGGTGCAGCCCGAGACGCCCACGGTAGTGCTGAAAATTCAGGAGTATGAGGCAGAATTGACCATTCCGGTGGTAGGTTTTCCGCTGTGGATGTCGCTCTTGCCGCCACTGGTCGCGATCGCCTTGGCACTTCTCATCCGTGAGGTGTATGTGTCTCTATTTGTCGGGATTTTCTTTGGTGCGGCGACGCTGGCCATTGCCAAGGGTGGGTTCTGGACAGGATTGGGCAGTGGCTTTCTGGCCAGCTTGGACACCTATATTTTAGATGCCCTCGTGGACAGTGACCACATGTCGATCTTGGTTTTTTCGCTGCTGATTGGCGGGATGGTATCTGTCGTATCGCGCAATGGTGGGATGCAGGGGGTTGTCAAGCGAATGTCGGGCTTAGCCAAAACGCCCAAGTCAGGACAGTTGGCGACGTATGCGATGGGGATGGTGATTTTTTTTGATGACTATGCCAATAGCTTGGTCGTGGGAAATACGATGCGGCCCATCACCGACAAACTGAAGATTTCGCGTGAAAAACTGAGCTTTTTAGTGGATGCGACTGCGGCTCCCGTGGCATCCATCGCATTTGTCACGACGTGGATCGGAGCCGAGATCGGATACATCAGTGATGGAATCAAAGATCTTCCGGGCTTTCCAGCAGATCAATCTCCCTACTTGATTTTTCTTCAGTCTATCCCTTATTCGTTTTATTCCATCCTGATGCTGCTCTTCATCCTGATGCTGGTACTCAGCGGAAGAGATTTTGGTCCGATGCTCAAAGCAGAGCGAAGAGCGAGGAGCACAGGAAAAGTGCGGGCGAAGCGCCGCGCCGAAGTGTCAGGCCAGGAGTTGGATGAATTTTCCCCGTTACCGGGAATTCCCCCCAAAGCCAGATATGCGGCGATCCCAGTGCTGGTGTTGGTGCTGGGGGTCTTGGGAGGGTTGCTCTACACGGGTTATTCCGAGGAATTGTGGAATGACGAAGGAAGTTCTTTTTTAAAAAAAATGTCTGAGACCATCGGTGCTTCCAATTCTTACCAAGCCCTCTTATGGGCTTCTCTCGCGTCCCTGGGCACAGCCATCGTCATGACACTTTTAGGCGGCAAGATGCGTCTTCCCTTAGTCATGGACAGTATGATGAACGGATTCAAGGCGATGATGGGCGCTTTGGTGATTCTGTCCTTGGCCTGGGCGCTCGGATCTGTCACACGGGACATGTACACGGCTGGCTACCTGACCGATTTGCTGGGGAGAAACCTCTCTCCGATTTGGATTCCCGCGCTTGCGTTTTTATTGAGCGCCCTGGTTGCCTTTTCCACAGGCTCTTCCTGGAGCACCATGGCCATTTTGTTTCCGCTGATGCTGCCTTTGGTTTGGGAAGCTTCTCGCAGCGTGGGCCTGTCTCCTGCTGAGTCGCTCCCGCTGTTTTACCACACTGTCGCCAGCGTACTCGCCGGATCGGTCTTGGGCGATCACGTGTCACCGATTTCAGACACGACCATTCTCAGCTCACTGGCCTCGGATTGCGATCACATCGATCACGTGCGGACACAGATGCCTTATGCACTCGTCGTGGGGACCATCGCGCTGCTTTTTGGTGCACTGCCTGCGGGATTAGGACTTTCACCTTGGGTCGCTATGGCCATATGTCTGGCTTTGCTTGGTCTGATCATTTGGCGCGTAGGTCGAAAAGTAGGATCGAGCGAATCAGTGAACGTCGAAGAGAAGGCGTAGTAGTAGAGTTGGAATGCGACTCGATGATCTTTCGCCTTGCGCGAACAAAGTGAGTGGGGTGGGTTTATTTTTTATCCGAAAATTCGTAACTCTAGCCTGAGCTTCACCCCAAGAACTACTACTACATGTTACCTTTTTTTGGCGAAATCATCGGTACAGCTATTCTCATTCTATTGGGCAATGCCGTGGTGGCGAATGTCGTCCTGGCACGCACTAAAGGCAATCAGGGAGGGTGGATTGTGATCACTTTCGGTTGGGGACTGGGTGTTTTCGCGGCGGTGTTCATGGTAGCTGACATCAGCGGAGCACATCTCAATCCAGCGGTAACATTAGCCCTCGCCCTCGCCGGAAAATTTCCTTGGAAGGACCTTCCGATATACTTTTTCTCCCAAATGTTGGGAGCGATGATCGGGACCAGCCTAGTGTGGGTCCAGTATCGATCTCACTATGAAGTGACCGAGGATGGTCCGCTCAAGCGAGCCACTTTTTGCACAGACCCAGCCATTCGGCATCCTTTCAACAACTTGATGTCGGAGATCATTGGCACCTTTGTATTGATCTTAGGAGTCTTGCTGATCACGGGAGCTAAAGTGGGAGACCAAGCAGCCTCGTTGGGTGCCCTTGATGCACTGCCTGTAGGCTTGCTAGTCGTAGCAATTGGTCTCAGCCTGGGTGGTACCACGGGCTATGCGATCAATCCTGCCCGCGATCTCGGGCCGAGGATCATGCATGCCATTCTGCCTATCCCCAACAAGGCCAGTTCCGACTGGAGCTATGCCTGGGTACCGGTCATAGGACCGATCATTGGATCATGCCTAGCGACCGGCTTGTGGTATGCGATGTTCTCTTGAGACCAAACTAGGTTGACTCCTTGGGCCAAACCTCCCAGATGCGTCGATCTGCGCTATTTTCCCAGCGAATAGCGTCCCCCCTTTCCTGTAAAATGCTCCGAAACAGATCCATTCTTCGTGCGTCTGGCCACGCGTCTATGGGGGGCGTTTGGAGTAGAAATGAAAATAAATCATGGTTACTTCCACGCCATGCTTCCATAAGCTGAGAGAGGTCTGGTGCAGCTTGGCTGGGGTGAGTTCCTGCTATTTCGGAGGGGGAAAGTGGTTGAAAAATTTCTTCGGTGTTGAGGGGAACCTGCACTACAATACCCAACTGAGCGTGGAGAGAGAGGAAGGTGCCCTCCGAAATCAAGGCGGTGAGATTGCTGCGGTCTAAGAGCTCGTCGGGGGATAGCCGCTGAATGGCGTCCAGCTTTTGGCGGCGCTGAGCGTTAGGCGCATTGACTTCGCGCAGCCTGCGCAAAAGCCGCTCTGCCGATTCATTAAGGTCGTTGATCAACGCTTGCTGCTCCTGCTCCCACGCTGGATGGGCAGCTTGGCGGAGGGTCCATTGTTGAAGTTGGGTAGCGGCGCCCAGCATTTCATGAGGAATGACTTCCCCTGCATCAAGAAGGGCAGTGGGGCCTTGAAAGTGATCGATGAAAGCTAACTCTGTGGCAAGGGTCCAAGTGCGCAGGTCGGCGATCATGGGATAGAGCGCGGTGCCAAGGCGCTCTCGCGCAGCAGGGTTGATTGTCACATCCATGTCGCTGGCGAGGAGGTGAATGCGGTGCCAAAGATTTTGCCAGCCTTGCCACAGGAGCGGAAGCTGAGAGATCGCTTGGGCTTGGCGCATCCACAGGAGCGGAGGACCAGCGAGTACTTCGGAAGCTTGGCGCAAAAGAATCCCCATGTGCACGAGCCCATCTAAGCGCGCAGCGTCTCCTTGCAGAAGTTGGAGCGCCCGCTCACGCGGCATTCGCCCCGAGGGTTGCTGGATAAGCGCTTGCAATAAATTGCGCTCCTGAAAGAATACTTTCCAGTCGATGGGCCTCATGAGGTGGCGGAGAGGGGGTGATTTGCGAGGCTAAAAATGCAGGCAAATGCCCATACCTGCAACTGAATTTCTGAGAGAATCTGCTGGAAAAGATTAGGATTGAAAAAAGACATGGTGAATTTTCCTGACGAAAACATAACTTTGACTAGTGAGTTACTCACGCATGGAAGTTTGGAAAAAAATATTGGGATACATCACCTTTCGCAAGCCTGGGCCAGATGAGCCTACCAGCTTTAACCTGAAGGTCATGCACGGGATCAACAAGGTCTCCATCTTCATGTTTTTGATCGCACTGATCCTCATGATGGTGAAATTGCTTGGATAGAGAACCGTGCGGGTATTAGGGTGACACATGGGCTGGAGGGAACTGCGCAAAGGATGGTTCTGGCCGAGTCCAAGGTATTCACCCTCAACACCCCGCACTATTGGCAGCAGATAGCCACCGTAATCAAAACCGGGTTGAGCGTGTCAAGCGTTTGCTTAGGGCACCCAACCCACACATTCGCGCACTCCTCACCTTGCTCCATCCTACAGAGGTAGCGCAAGTCCTCGAAGATTGCTCCTCCGAATTAAGAGAGCGCATCATCAGCGAATTACCTGTGTCGCTCATATCCGAGGCCATCTCGGAAATGGATGAGGACAGCAATCCCGGCGATCTCCTCATGCTACTACATCCAGAGGTGGCTTCCCGCCTCATCATGGAGATGGCACCCGATGATGCAGCTGACTTGCTTGCCTTGGTCTCCACAGAGTACAAGGATAAGGTGCTCGCTTATTTTCCTCAGGATGAGGAAACTGTCATCAACCAGCTGCTCACCTATGAAGAGGACACTGCGGGTGGCTTGATGAATCCCGACTTGGTGAAGGTGCGGCAGGACATGACCAAGCTTGAAGCACTGCGGGAAGTGGTCGCCCAATCCGAGGAGATGGAGGATTTCTACACCATCTATGTCGTAGATGATCACGACCATCTCAAAGGCTATTTGACTTTTCGCTCGCTTTTCATCGCTCGAAACCACGAATTGATCAGTACCTCCATGGAACCTGATGTAGTGTCGGTGACGGTGGACATGGACCAGGAAGAAGTGGCTAAGCTCATGTCGAGATACAATCTCCCGACCATTCCTGTCGTGGACCGTGAAGGGGTGCTCATGGGTCGAATTACTTTTGACGACGTGATGGATGTCTTGGAGGAAGAAACTACCGAAGACATCCTGAGCTTTGCAGGGGTGTCCGAAGACGAAAATCTTCGAGGTGGATGGGCCAATGCTGTGCGAAGCCGGATCCCCTGGCTGATGGTGAATTTGGTCACAGCCTCCATTGCTGCCTTTGTCATCTCTCAATTTGGGAGCACCATCGAAAAGCTCGTGTTGCTCACCAGCATGATGCCCATCATTGCCGGAGTCGCAGGCAATGGTGCCACCCAGGCGCTAGCAGTCACCATCCGACGTATTTCTACGGGGGGAATTCCTTCCCGCAAGGCGGTCCGGGTTGTGCTCAAGGAATTGAGCGTGGGCTTGGTCAATGGCCTCATGATCGGGGCCGTAGTGTCAATGGTGGTCACCTTCCTCAACCCCAACCCCGATCCGCAATTTGTGGCGCAAATGGGGCTGGTGGTGTTCGTGGCCATGTCGGGAAACCTGATCCTGGCTGGATTCATGGGCAGTTTTACCCCCATCATCCTAGAGCGAATAGGAATCGATCCAGCTGTGGCGTCTTCTATACTGATCACGGCATTCACCGATATCATTGGCTACCTTCTCTTATTTGGGCTTGCAACCAAGATCTTGCTACCAATGCTAGATCATATTGAAGGTGCAGGCATGCAACTGATCACCCCGTTGCTCTGAGGCAAAGAGGAGTTACAGCTTCGCGCTCTTGGCAGGATTCTGCTCAATGCGTTCGACCCGCCCGTCTTTTAATCGCACGATGGACTGCGCAAAGGCAGCAATGTCCTCTTCGTGGGTGACAATGATGATGGTGTTGCCCTGTGCGTGAAGCTCATCAAAGAGGGCCATGATTTCGTGGGAAGTCGTGGAGTCAAGGTTTCCGGTCGGCTCATCTGCGAGGATGATGCTGGGTCCGTTCACGAGTGCTCTGGCTATGGCCACACGTTGGCGCTGCCCACCGGAAAGTTCATTGGGTTTGTGGTTCCATCGATCGCCCAAGCCTACAGATTCGAGGACCTTGCGTGCGTGGGTTCTGCGTGATTTTTGCCCATATCCTGCATACACCAATGGCAGGGCGACATTGTCCAGGGCAGTCGATCGGGGCATGAGATTGAATGTCTGGAATACGAATCCAATTTCCTCATTGCGAATTCTTGCCAGCTCGCGATCGGCCATCTGACTCACATCCGTTCCATTGAGGAGATAGAAGCCACCGCTGGGAGAATCCAGACAGCCGAGAATATTCATGAGTGTGGATTTGCCAGAACCTGATGAGCCCATGATGGCGACGTATTCATTCGGGAAAATATCCAGCGAGACTTCCCGAAGGGCGTGGATCTGAACTGCACCCATTTGGTACACCTTGCTGATCTGGTCGAGATGGATCACCGGATTCATAGAAAAATGGCTAAGGCTGTCAGTGTGATTATCCTCTGAAGGTACAATTTTCAGGAAAATATGTCGGAATTCTCTCCCTTCTCGTTGAAAAATGGAGCAACCTGCCCTCGACGCATTTGGTGGACCAAGGCAGTTCTATTAGCTTTGACTTGCCCCGCATGCGCGTTATTGGTAGCTAGCCTATGTCTTTGTCCCCTAGAAGGTTGATCCTGGTACCTCTCAGCATCTTGTTGCTCACGTGGGCGACCAGTTGCGGAGAGACTTTTCAGGATCTTCCTCCATTCCCACAAGGAGAAGACACCCTTCGCTTGGACCTCGACGAATGGATCAACATTTCTCCTGTTTCGGAGCTGTTGGAAGGCCAGCCAGTGTATCCTTTTTCCTACCAGATATTCGACGAGCGCTATTCGGGATACCTCGCCCGGAGCGAAAAAGGTGTCTATGTGCTCGGCGAAGGTGAGCCATTTGAGGCACGGGTACCATTTCTTTCGTACTCGCTGGAAGAGGGGGACACCTTGGTAAAATTCACGGAGCGGAAGTATCACTTGGTGATTGATCGGCGGGTAGGCAAGCAAGGCGACAGAGTATTTTACATTCTGCGGCGCACACGTAAGGGCATTAGCGACTTGGAAGAGCGACAAGTATGGGTGATTTCCGCTGAGTTTGGTGTGTTGGCCATCTGCAAGTATGAGATTGATCCGCTCTCTGGACAAGTCACCCTGGAAATGACGGGCGACCCAGAATGGTTT
This sequence comes from Bacteroidota bacterium, assembly GCA_036835375.1. Taxonomy (GTDB): domain Bacteria; phylum Bacteroidota; class Bacteroidia; order J057; family J057; genus JANQTF01. The sequence continues at coordinate 13,990 of DAITMB010000002.1, read as the reverse complement.
CGAGACCCCAAGGTCATTAGTCGGATTAAATATTACGATTACACAAGGACTTATTATTTGGATCGCGACCGCTCCTTGCTCTATGAGTTTAATAAGGTAGCTGGTTATTTGCGTGTGCGCGATGTCAAAGCGCGAGAGGAGCTGTATCGATTTGATTTTCAGCGAAAAAGCCTCAATGAGCTGGTAGATTTCCGCATTGAGTCCGATGACCGGGGGATCTTGCTTGTGACGGGCGATTCCTGCTTATACTTTTCCGAAAGGTTGGAACTGCTTCGCACGACTCCCTGCGAAGGAAGATAGGCCCGGCAAACCGCAAAAAATCGTTTCTAAATACTTCGAGTAAACCGCCCATGAAGTGGGCTTCCCAGGGTGCACGTAAATGACGTTAGATCTCTTGGGCAATTAAATTCTTACAACATCTTGTAATTTTCATAAAAAATGATTCCCTTTCCGGGGCGAATCTATTCCTTCACGTAATCATTCAGTCATCATGATCAAAGAGTTCAAAGCCTTCATCATGCGGGGCAATATCCTCGATCTGGCCGTCGCTGTCATCATCGGCGGTGCTTTCGGAAAAATTGTCACCTCCTTTGTCAATGACATCTTGATGCCACCGATCGGGATCGCCCTTGGCGGCGTCAACTTCACAGATCTTGTGATCACCCTCAAAGGTGCCGTGGGAGATGTGCCCGCTGTGACCATGAATGTAGGCGTGTTTGTGCAATCCATCGTCGATTTCTTGATCATCGCTTTTGTGATTTTCGCTGTGATCAAGTCCTACAATTCGGTGCAAAGAAAAGAAGAAGCGGCACCGTCGGCACCGCCAGCACCTTCCAATGAAGAGGTTCTTTTGGCAGAGATCCGTGACTTGCTGAAAAAATAGGCGAAGCACAGGAAATGAACCTCCAGCAGCTTGTCACAGATCAGGCTTGGAAGAAGCGGCTTTTAGGGTTCTTATGGGCTTCGTTGGCAACTTCTGATTATCTTGGGGCATGAAGATCACACGGATGATTTGGCTGGGGATGATACTAATTGGGTCCCTGCCTATGGTGCATGCCCAGAAGGAAGAATGTCGCTTGAACCTCAGCGAGCTACAACCCCTGATCCTGCGATTTAATCCCTACTTTTCAAACCACCAATGGAACCTTGAAAATCGAATGGAGCTTGCCCGGATGGGTAATGAGCGACTGCTGATGATCACCCAAGACGGCTGTAAGCGCCACCACACGGTGTTCACGCTAGTGATCGACGATGCGCTGGTTGAAAATCAACCTAGCTTTTGGATCAACGAGACGCACGGCATGATGCGCAAGGTGTTCAACGACCGGGCGGTGTATTCTGAGTTTGGTAGCTTGTTTGAGCAGGCTTTTTCAGAAAAATACAAAATGTATGGCCTCGGTCGCCGCTTCAATTTTCCGATTGGGACGCGAAATTTTATCTGCGAGATCATTTACCAACCCAATGCTGGCGCTCGCATCATGGTCGAAATGGTAGAGTATATTTTTAAAGATCCCAGCAGTAACTCCATGCGTCAGGAGACGCAGCCTAGCATGGGAGACGATGGATGGTTGGGGCTGCCGAGGCCCTAGTTGGTTTATATTTCTTTGCGCTGTGCCGCAGGATTGGGCACTACTTCGCCCAATAGCTTCTTGACTTCTTCTGCCACTACTTGTCCTGAAATGAGGGACGGAGGTACCCCCGGGCCCGGCACAGTGAGTTGCCCCGTGTAAAAGAGGTTGTTCACCTTTTTCGAGCGAAGTTTTGGCTTGAAGAATGCCGTCTGCAAAAGGGTGTTGGCGAGACCGTATGCATTCCCTTTCCAAGAGTGGTAGTCTTTTTCAAAGTCATCCATAGCATAACTTCGCTTCAAGACGACATGGCTGCGAATGTCTTGCTGGCTCATGGCTTCGAGTCGATCCATCACCACATGGTAGTAGCGCTCTCGCTCAGTCTCACTGTCCGCGAGGCCGGGGGCCAGCGGAATGAGGATAAAGAGGTTTTCCATACCTTCTGGCGCCCCGGCAAGATCTGTCTGGGTCGTGAGCGAGGCATAAAATAGTGGCTTGGTCGGCCATTGAGGATGGGTATAGATCTCTTCAGCATGAAGCTCGAAGTCTTCGTCAAAGAAGAGGTTGTGGTGCAAAAGATGCTTCAGCTTTTTGTTGACTCCAAGGTAAAATAGCAAGCTGCTGGGCGACATGGTGCGCGTGTCCCAGTAGCGCTCACTGTAGTGGCGCCAGGGTTTGTCCAACAGGACTTGATCAACATGGCGGTAGTCTGCATTGGCGATCACGACATCTGCTTCAAATGTCCCATCCGACGTGTGGACCCGGGTAGCATGACCTTGCTGAACCTCAATGTTGGATACTTCGGTGTTCAGGCGAATGGCCACGCCCTGTTCTTCCGCGAGGGCAACCATGGCTTGCACGATTTCATACATTCCGCCCTTTGGAAACCAAGTCCCCAACGCCAGGTCCGCGTGGTTCATCATGCTATACAGCGCCGGCGTATTGGCAGGGGTGGCGCCAAGAAATAGCACGGGGAACTCCAGGATTTTGCGCAAACGCGGATGCGTGAAATATTTCTGCACATGCTTCCGCATACTGCTAAACATCTGAATGCGAAAGCTTTCTCGAATCAGTCGCAAGTCGATGAACTCTGCGATCCCATGCGAAGGGCGAAAGACGTAATCGGTCATTCCCACTTCATACTTGTAGGCAGCCTGCTCCATGAACGCCCGAAGCCGAAGCCCAGCGCCCGTTTCCATCGACTCGAAGAGCTGCTCCAAGGCAGTCATGTCTGCGGGCACATCGATGAAGTCGTCCTTCCCAAAAAATACGCGGTAGCTCGGGTCCAGCCGTTGCAACTCGTAATAGTCTGAGACTTTCTTGCCGAAGAGAGCAAAGTAATTTTCAAACACATCTGGCATCCAGTACCAGCTTGGGCCCATGTCGAAAGAAAAGCCGTCTTGATCCCAACGGCGCGCCCTGCCGCCAGGCTGATCGTTTTTTTCGAGGATGGTCACGTCGTAGCCGGCCTGGCTGAGTCTTGTAGCCGCGGCTAAACCTGCAAAACCGGCACCGATGACAAGGATCTTGGGTCTGGAAGACATGGGAGGAAAATGATTGAATTTCAGAGGGCTACGAAAAGAGGTTGCGGAGCGACGAAGGATTCTGTAAGCAGCATCGTAGAATAAACATTACAAGAATTTTCGCAACAACTTTACGCAAGGTCGATTGCTTTTTAATGTCGCACAAACAGAAACAATGCCTTTATCCAATAGGTTTTTATCTTGCGGACATTCTTTTGAGCAGCTTTGCTTGTTGGATCACCCTTTTTCCAGACGCCTCTTGTGAATTTTTGTAGTCAATGCGGCAGTGACCAATTGAAGCTGGAGATTCCCGCAGGGGACAACCGACTTCGTCACTGCTGTCCATCCTGCCACACCATCCATTATCAAAATCCTCATCTGGTGGTCGGTTGCCTGCCAGTGTGGGGGGATCAGATTCTGCTGTGTCGGCGGGCTATTCCGCCACGAAAGGGATTATGGAATCTACCCGCTGGGTACTTGGAAAATGGAGAAACTGTCCAGGAAGGCGCCGTGCGTGAGACCGTAGAAGAAGCGGGCGCATCTATTGAGTTGGTTCGGCTACATGCTATTTACAATCTTCCTACGGTGAACCAAGTGTATATTTTCTTTTTGGCACAGATGACTTCGGGCATATTTACTGGTGGAGCTGAAAGCCTGGAGGTGAAACTCTTTCGGCCCGAGGAGATTCCCTACGAGGACATGGCATTTTCTTCCAGCACGTTTGCCATTGAGCAGTATTTGAGCCACCGCGACCGTGAGTTTCAGGGTGTCCACCTCGGAGAATGGCCGATGCGATAGTGCTTCAAGGGTCTTGGGCAGTTGAACTCTCTGCTGGGAGCAATGCGGAAAATTCTTGCCACACAAACCCTTTTTGTAGGAGAAAGCGGATCAGACGATCTCGGTGAGTTTGACGATATTCGGCCCATTTTTTTTCAATGAGTCTTTCGAGGGTTTTTTGAACCTCCTGCTCTGGGATTTCGGCCGCGATCATGGGATCGATCATGGAGTGTGGAATTCCACGCTGGCGCAATTCGAGGCGTATCCGCTGGCGCCCCCATTGCTTGTGATAGAATTTCCCCCGCACAAAACTCCGAACATATCGCGACTCGTCCCAAAATCGCTCGGAAGCGAGGTGCTGCAACCACATTTCCCACTCTTCATCTGGCACTTCCCAGCCTTCGAGCTTTTCTTCTATCTCTTGTCGGCAGCGGTCCTGGTAGGCGCAGTAGCTATACAGCTTTCGCTTGATCGTTGTATCGTCGAGTGCTTGATTCATGTAGCGGGAGCGAAATGAGCGGTGAGACAATGGGTTACTTCCAGGACAATCGCTATGAGGACGCAGCTGAAATCATGCCCGGAAAAACATAAGCATAGAATAATGGGGCCAAAGCCTCAAAAGCCAAGGAAAAGAAGGTGGTGAAAAAATAATCTATCGACCTGCGCAGTTTACTATATTTGTAAAAGCAAGCCTAAATCTATGAATTCAATTCGTCCTATCGCCTTGGTGTTGACCTTGGCCCTAGCCCTTCCTCTGCTCGTTAGCGGCTGTCGGAAATATCCAGATGGTCCTACGATCAGCTTCATCTCCAAAAATGAGCGGGTATCGAATAGTTGGAGAACCAGCTTCATATTCAGGAACAACATCGACGAGACCGCAAGGTATGCCATCTACGAGATCGTCTTCACCAAAAGTGGGACTTTTACTTGGTCGATTATGCCCGATGGTGCACTTACGCCCTTCGTTCTCACAGGGACGTGGGAGCTGGCTTCTGTCAAAGAGCAGATCAAGCTTTCCTACTTTGATCAAGCAGCAGGACAAGAGCGGCTGTTGTATATGGATATTCTCAGATTGTATGAAGACAGCATGTGGGTGAGCTTCATCAGCGAAGGAGACAACTATGACCTGAAGCTGATTCCTCGGTAGTTCAGGTCGTTCTCTCGCAGTTTCTCACACCATTCTTCTTTTTCTCGCGAGATTTCTCAAGAGAGGGATGTAGAGGGGAACTCGCCGATAAAATCAGTTGGACGCGGAAATAACGGCTCTCCAGGTGCGTGAATGCGGTGCTTCGCGATTCAGTGCGACACAGGTCGCTGGTCCTGCCGAACCGGAAGGAGATACCCAGCTCCAACCACAATTTGGGCCCCAAAAAAGGCTCGAATTCTCCCAAAGCTTCTTTCCCAAAGCACCTGATCCTGATAAGGGAAGGTGCTAGGCGAAAATGCTGCGGTCCAAGACATCCTCACACCCACATTCGTCGTGAATTGGTCCGCCCATACCCACTGGTGTCCTAGGGTGTAGGTAAGTAGCAGGCCTTGATAGCTTGCAAGGTTCCTGCCTTTGGCGGGATCATAAGCCTGCGCGTTGTCCACTAAGCGATAATGGAGAAAAGAAACTCCCGCCCGGTGAAATGTGCCGATTGGGGGCAAATTGCCTTGGCGCTTGTAGGGATAAGTGCGGAAATCCAGCCCCACATGACTGCCTTGTAAAGCGATGGTGCCAGACAGGCTATCGCTTGAATAAGCCAGCGGCGTAGAAAAAAAGTGCCAACTGGCTCCCGCAGAAATTCGTCGAGAAACGATCCGCTCCACTTGGAGCCCAGCCTGCCAATGCAGCCGAATTGGGCGCTCTCCTTGAACGTACTGCCAGACATTCGGAAAGGCACTCATCTCCATGCCCACAATCGTGCGCTTGCCCAGGTACCCCGACACTTGTGCCTCAACCTGAACGATGGTCAGGAGGAGAACCGACAGTAGCAACCATTTCAGAAGGGAGTTCATGCAATCCAGTCGAGATAAGTCAGGAAAATACGGATGATCATCGAATTTCGAGCCTTCTGAAGCGGCAATCGCAACACAAAAGTGCAAAAAGAAGGCTTTCTTGGTCAAACTCGCAGCAGTAAAACGACCGCGTGGGCAATCATGCTCTCCCCTCTTCCCACCGCGTCGGTCTTTTCGTGCGTTGTCGCCTTGATGGAAATCATGTCAGGAGTTGTCTCTAACATCTCTGCGATCACCGCTTGCATCGCCGGGATATGAGGGTTGAGCTTGGGTTGCTCGGCAATCACGGTACTATCGAGGTTCCCGAGTCGATAGCCCTTGTCTTTCACGAGGGCATAGGCATCGCGCAGAAGTACTTTGCTATCCGCTTGGTGATAGCGGGGATCCGTGTCGGGAAAGTGAAATCCAATGTCGCGGAGGTTCATCGCGCCGAGCAAAGCATCACAAATCGCGTGCAGCAGCACATCTGCATCAGAGTGACCGAGCAAACCCTTGTCATAGTCGAGTCGAATGCCGCCAAGGATCAAGGGCCGCTCTGCTACCAAGCGATGTGTATCATATCCGAATCCGATGCGAAAAGGAAGCATATCAGAGAAATAGTTGAAGAATAGACACGAGATGATCGATGAATCTTGTCACAGCTAGCTTGCCTGATAAGCAGAATCTGGGAATGCGGAGTTAACGCCAAGGCTTGTAATGGGCTTCATCTGCGAATTCCAGCAAAGCTTGGTCACCCTCTGAATCTCCGTAGGCAATGATCCGTAAAGGTCGTTGCCCATCAAGCCAGGCACGCAGTCGCTTGACTTTTTCGGGACCGTGACAATTGGGACCGACGAGCTGACCTGTGAAGCCATTCAGGCCAAAGCTACCAGCGGATGCAAGCAAAGGAATGCGCATTGATGCTGCCCAGGGCGCGACCCAGAAGTCGAGAGAGGCAGTAATGACGAGGAGTTGGTGTCCAGCTTGCTGATGATGGCGGAGGGTTTGTAAGCCACGGTCGCGCAAGATGCCCGGGAGAACCTGATCACAAAATTGTTGTCCCAGCCTTTCGAGCGTTTCTCGAGAAACCCCGACGAGGAACTTTTTTAGAAAAGCCTCCTTGGCCACGACATTGTTTAAGATGCCGACTCGATAGGCAAGGAGCAAAGGAGCCAGCTGGAGCAATCCGATGAAGTAGCGGCGCTTTCCCACCACAAATCGGCAAAATGCCAGCATGGTATCTCGCGTCGTGAGGGTGCCATCAAAGTCAAAGACAGCCAGGGTCTCAGGCGCTTTGATCAAGGACATCGGTGATTTCCTGTGAGAGATGAAAGTCTGCCAAGCGTACAAATTGAGACAAGCGGTCTGCAATTGTCGTAGCATGTAGCCCAATGAGGCGCTCCGGACCAAACTTTTCGACGCAGAAAGAAGCCAAGGCACTGCCGTAAATGATGGCGCGCTTCATGTTGTCAAAGCTCACATCACCGCTCTGAGCCAAGTGACCGATGAAGCCTCCCGCAAAGGTGTCTCCAGCGCCTGTAGGATCGAACACCTCCTCCAAAGGAAGACCTGGCGCAGAGAACACTTCGTCTTGATGAAAGAGAAGTGCTCCATGCTCTCCTTTTTTGATGACCACATAAGCCGGACCCATGCCCAAGAGCTGCTTGGCTGCCAGCTTGAGCGAATATTGCCCGGTGAGTTGGCGAGCTTCAGCATCATTGATGATGATCACATCCACCATGCTGATTGTTTCAATCAGACTTGGGAGGGCGACATCCATCCAGAAGTTCATGGTATCCATCGCGATGAGGCGGGGGCGCTTTTCCAGACGCTGGATCACCAGCCGCTGCACATCAGGAGAGAGATTGCCGAGCATCAAATACTCGCAACCTTGGTAAGAGGCCGGCACCACTGGATCAAAAGTTCCCAGCACATTGAGTTCCGTGGCAAGGGTGTCGCGGCTATTCATGTCGTTGTGATAGCGACCGGACCAGAAAAACGATTTTTCGTTTTCCTTTATCTGAACCCCTTCCATATCGACTCGATGAGCTTGGAGCATCTGGATGTCGCGCTCCTCGAAGTCATACCCAACGACCGAAATCGCATGGACTGGACGTACAAAATAGGACGCCGCAAGAGAAATGTACATGGCGGCACCGCCAAGGATTCGATCGACTTTTCCGAAGGGGGTTTCGATGGCGTCATAAGCCATTGATCCGACTACTACCAGGCTCATAGGAGGGTTAATTGGTGAAAGTGGGTAAAATTAGGCAAAAATCGGCAATACAGGCGTGCAAAGCACCAGATCTGGAGCAAGACGAAAGGTAAAGAGTGAAAATGCGCCTGTGCAGAAGGGAAAGTTCAACCACGCCCTATGCCAATAAAGAAAAGGCCTGCCGAAAAGGCAGGCCTCATATTAGATTTGATCAGCAGGTGGAGAAGAACGAGCTTCGTGATAGCGAAATCTTGATTTCGAGCGAACTCCCTTGGCTCGTAGATTTCCTATTCTCTGGTCACAGGGATGGTACTGCGAAGCTGAATGTCTTTCACATTTCGGTAATCATACTGCGCGATGCCATCTTCCCCTACAATGAGGAGGTTTCCGCCATCGGCAATGACATCGTAGCCGTGCATTCCGGAGAAAGTGGCGAGCGGCTTGTCACCTACCTGGTGAGGATGTGTGGCGTCGAATACTTTCAGACCACTGTTTCCATCAGCCACAAAGAGAACATTTCCATCAATGCCCAGTCCGTGGGGGTTGTGCATGGGGAAGCTACTGAGAAGTCTGGGACGAGAAGGGTTCGCGATGTTAATCACATCCAATTGATTAGACCAGCTCGTTCCACAAGGCTGGTCTGAACCATTTCGCAGGGTCACATAGGCAAAGTCTCCCTGGGCCACCACAGGATCGCAGGCCTGGACGTGGGAGAAATTACTGAGAAAAGTAGGGTTGGTGGGATCAGTAGCCTGATAAATAGACATGCCGCTGGAGGCACCCACAAGCAATAAATCATTGAGGGTCGTGATCATCTCTGCGTCGCCGCCACCTTGATTGTAGCGAATCGCGTTGACGGCATTGGGACTCTCGCAGTTCACGACATTGAATATCTTGATCTCCCTGGGAGACACCACATACATGTGGTCATCTAGCACGGCAAAGCGTGACATTGATCCACTTTTTCCGGGAGAAGCCGGGTTGATGGTCCGTGAGTTGCTATTTCCAGGTGGGACGAAGAAATTTTCATCTACTTGATTTTGACTCCAAAGCTGCGGCACGCCTGTTTTGCAGTCATAAGTCTCTTCTTTGATGACTTGCTTCCACTTGATCACGACGTCTCCTTGAGAATTTGCCACGTAGCCATTGAACTCAGCCAGAGCAGGAAGTGCATTTTCTACCCGATTGATGAGAAAAGGACTGCTTGGATCGCTCATGTCGAATACCAACATATCGGTACCGCTATCGAGGTAGAGATTGTCGCAATTCATGGACAGGTCATAATTGCCGGGGGCATTGATAAAGACCAGTGGTTGTGGGTTTTCGGGGTTTTTGTTGTCGAATACGTGAACCCCTTCTCCAAGCTCATTGATCAGCAAGATCGCGTCTTTGAGATAGATTTTTCCGGGAGCGACGACGGGCCGTGGAGCCGTGGCTTTGGTGGCATTGTGAAGCTCCTCGACAGTCATGTACACAGGCTCGTAAACAGCATGTTTGAAGGTCATGTCACAGTCGTCCTCCAAGCAGCCACTCAGGCCAAAGGATAGGACAAGCATCAGCGCCATGAATGGCGTGTAAGTGCGTGGTTTCATAAATGGCAATAGAATTAGGTGAAAATATAGGTCGTATTTGTGAACACCGATGGGAATGAGAATCGAAGCACTGCTGCGCAGCGTTCACATTGGGAAAGACGTCTAATTCGTCAAGAACGCTGTTAAAAAAATGGTAGATTTGAATAGCTTGTTCTAAAGCTAATCATTTGATCCCAAGTTTACAATCTATTGAAAATGAATGATGATGGAAAGGGCAATTTACTTCTCTTTCAAAAGGTTAGTCAAGGGATTGATTGGCGGGATTATTTGTTGCTGCATGCTGTCTTCCCCTTCGGAAATTTTAGCACAAAAGCGCATGTATCAGGAAGATGTGGCCTATTTGAAGAATGGAAGCATCATTCGGGGAAAAATTAAGGCTCAAGTGCCACGTGAGTCAGTGACCATAGAGACCTATGATGGTATGATCTTCGAACTTAAAACTGCCGACATCGACTACATCACCATAGAGCCCAGTCAATACAACAAGATCCGGTTTCGCTATGACTATAAAGTCATGCCATATGTATATCCCGGACCAGGATGGTATTCCGGGATAGAAATAGCGACATCTGGTAATGACACCCATACCTCATTGTTTCTCGAAGGACGAATGGGCTATCGCTGGAAGCACTGGTTGCAGACGGGAATAGTGACTGGGTTGAACCCCTATAGTCCAGGTTTGATCGTTCCTCTCGCTGCAGAACTTAGAGCAGATCTGCTTCGAAAGCGGATTTCACCATTTCTGTATGGCCAAGGAGGGTATGGATTTGTAACGAGGGCCTCTCGAGATTTTCTTGCGTTTCGCGGTGGGTGGATGTATCAATACGGTGCGGGTGTCACCATTCGAAATCGACAAAAGCGTGATTATCAACTGGGAATTGGATATAAGTGGCAAGGGTCATATCAGACCTTTGAGGAGCTAGTCAATGACTTCAGGCCGGGATTCGGGAACCAAATGACTCCCGTACTGATTTCTGGCAATCGAAATTATCGCCGCATCACGCTATTTTACGCGACCTACTTTTGAGCACGATGAAAA
>DAITMB010000002.1:0-3196 GCA_036835375.1 Bacteroidota bacterium | reverse complement strand
TCACAATCCGTGCGTCTGGAAGATCGCATCACTATGAAGGACGGCACGGTGTATGTCGGCGACATCGTGAAGCAAATTCCAGATTCTATCGTGGTCTTGCAGTTGATCTCGGGATCTGTCCTCGTGCTCCAGGCCGACGATATTCAGGAAGCGGCTCAAGTGCAGGCACGGTTTGTCCAGGTGAGCTACTACCCCAATTATCAAAAAAAGCTGATTCGGGTGGTGAATAGAGGGTTTTTTCATGGTACTTCTTGGAATTTTTATCCCAGGAGGCGTACCAGTAGAAGGAATATAGGCCAGGTAATGGTGAACAGTGGATTGACGTACGAAGCCGGGTATAGATTTTCACATCGACTAGGGATCGGTGCAGGAATTGGACTAGAAGGGTATGAAGCCGGTTATGGTATGCCCCTTTTTGTCACCGTACGCGGCGATCTCCTTCCGGCGAGAGTGACACCCACGGCCTATGCAAGGGTAGGATATGTCGTTTCCTTGGGGGAGAAGAACAATAACTTTTTTTGGGGGGGACAAGGGGATGAATTTGGTACTGGGGCCATGGCAGAGGCGGGCGTAGGCATCAAATTCCGAACCCGAGACAGAGAAGAGTGGATAATGGGTTTAGGGTATAGGTATCAACAGGCATACTCAATAATCTGGGAAGTTATACCAGGACCAGACTTTATTTGGGAGCGCACCAGGCAGTCCTTGGATAGTCATTGTCTCATGCTTCACTTTACGTACTTTTTTTGAGTGGATGTTTCAGAAGATTTTGAGTGAAAATTGTGGATGAGCAAAAATGAACCACGGAGCTACTGCACGGCAGATTTAGCGCAACGGTGGTCACCCTGATCACGAACTTCATGAGTTTTCGACATTCCTGTGTATTTTTCCTCCCCACAAGGAAAATGCAATGACCCTCATGAAGAAAAGCCTCTTAGTATTTCTTGCGAGCTTGATGCTCCTGCCCGCTCTCCCTGCCAAAGAAGGCATGTGGATTCCCCTCCTTCTCGGCACCCTCAACGAGGGAGACATGAAGTCGATGGGACTCAAGCTCACCGCAGAGGATATTTATTCTGCCAATCAATCTTCGCTTAAAGATGCGATCGTAAAATTCGGGGGCGGATGCACCGGCGAAATCGTCTCCTCCGATGGATTGCTCTTCACCAATCACCACTGCGGCTACGGGCAAATTCAGTCGCATTCCTCCTTGGAAAACGACTATCTCACCGATGGATTTTGGGCGATGAATCGCTCCGAAGAACTTCTCAATCCCGGGCTCACCGTGACATTCATCGTGCGGATTCAAGACGTGAGCGCAGCCATCTTGCAGGGCCTCGACGCCTCACTCCCCGAAGAGGAGCGCGAACGCCAAATCGCCCAGCGCATTCAGGAAGTGGGCGAAGCCTCTGTCGAAGGCACCCATTACGACTACGAAATCAAGCCATTTTATTATGGCAACGAATACTACCTGTTTGTGCTGGAAGTATTCCGGGACGTGCGTCTGGTAGGCGCACCGCCTTCCTCCATCGGCAAATACGGCTTCGACACCGACAACTGGGTATGGCCGCGCCACACGGGCGATTTTTCTGTCTTTCGTGTGTACACTGGTCCCGATGGCAAGCCTGCGCCTTATGCTGAAGACAACATTCCCCTCCAACCCAAGCACTTTTTCCCGATTTCTCTCAAAGGAGTGGAGGCCGACGATTTCACAATGGTATATGGTTTTCCGGCGCGGACAGAGCAGTATCTGCCTTCCTATGGCGTAGAAATGGTCATGAATGTGAAGGATCCCATTCGGATTCAGGCGCGTGACGAACGGCTCAGGGTGATCAATCGTGAAATGGCAGCCTCTCCGAAGGTGAAGATCCAATACGCTTCCAAGCAGAGCGGCATCAGCAACGGCTGGAAAAAATGGCAAGGAGAAATACGCGGGTTGGAGCGCAGCGATGCGATCGCCAAAAAAGAGGCCTACGAAGCTGCTTTTATGAGTCTGGTGAATGCGAATCCTGTCTGGAAAGAAAAATATGGCAATCTCCTGGGAGAATACGAGACCTACTATGGACAAATTCGGCCCTTGACTGCGGCAGTCGAGATCTTCGGCGAAATGGGATACGCCCTGGAATTCATCAACCTCGGACAGCGGCTCCTCGGGGCAGCTCGAAATTGGCCTCAAAATCCTGAGGATCAAGAAGTAGAGAAAGAAAAGCTCAGGACTTCCAGTGAAGCATTTTTCAAAAATTATTATCTCCCCATTGATCAAGAGTTGACCGGCACCCTGCTGGCGATGTATCACGATGAAGTGCCTACTGCCTATCGGCCCACTGTGCTCCGGGACATTCATCAGCAGTACAATGGGGATTTTAGCGCCTATGCCGATTGGCTGTTTGACAATTCCTCCTTCATGGAGGAGACCAAGCTGACAGCTCTCATTGACAACTTCGATCCAGCTATTGTAGAAAGCGACCCGGCCTATGCGCTCATGATCGGCCTTTTTCAGGCATATTCCGCCATTTATCCCGAGTACGAGCGACTCAACCTGGCCATTGAGCGCCTACACAGAACGTATATGCAGGCCCAGAGAGAAGTGTTTTCTGACAAAACTTTCTATCCTGACGCGAATTTTACGCTTCGGGTGAGCTATGGGAAAGTGGAAGGAATGGCTCCCGAGGACGGCGTCGTTTACAAACACTACACAACCTTGGATGGGGTAGTAGAAAAATACCTTCCGGGAGACGTAGAATTTGACTTGCCGGAGAAACTGCTCGCCTTGCATAAGGCCAAAGATTACGGGCGCTACGGCACCAAGGGAGACCTTCGGGTGGCATTTTTGGCCTCCAATCACACCTCCGGGGGGAATTCTGGTAGTCCGGTGATCAACGGAGAAGGGCATCTAGTCGGTATCAACTTCGACAGAGGATGGGAAGGGACCATGAGCGACATCAACTACGACATTCGCCAGTGCCGCAATATCTCGGTCGATGTGCGATATGTGCTCTTTGTGATCGACAAATATGCCGGTGCATCCTATCTCCTGGAAGAAATGAACCTCATAGAGTAAAAGATTAGCGGAGAAAGGGTAACAACTTTCAGAGGCCAAGTTTTTTGGTCCAGGTAATCCTCCATCGCTGATCGCGAGGAGGATTACCTTTTTTTAAGCATGGGAATAGGGCTTGGCAAAATAGCCGTAGCGATGTTT
>DAITMB010000001.1:78299-128570 GCA_036835375.1 Bacteroidota bacterium | reverse complement strand
CTCCGACAAAATCTGCTACCGCCTACCCGCCATTCTTCACTTGACACAGCACTAGTGCTTTCGGAACCAATTTCTCTACCATTTAAACTTGCCCTTTTTCCGCGGTACTGCGTCAGAAAGGTCTCACATAGCTCGCTATGCTCGGCCTTTCTTCCTTTTCCCACGAAAAAATGGCTGCGTTTAATCTGGTCAATTACTTAGTTCCGCAAGCACTAGGAAGGTGAGTGAAAGGGAAGAAATAAGCACAAAAAAATATTCGACAGGCTATGTTCGTAGCCTGTCGAATAAGATGTTGACATTGCCCGAGAGGCAAGTTTGAACTAGACCTCTTCGTTTTTGCCCACCATCACTTGGCGGCCGCGATAGAAACCGCTTTCCACACATACGCGGTGGAAAGGAGTTGCTTCCCCGGACTCAGGATCAAGGTAGTAAGCCGTGGGCTTCAACTTGAGGTGAGTTCTGCGCTTGTCGCGACGGGTCTTCGATATTTTTCGTTTGGGATGGGCCATTGATTCAGTCTTTTGTAAGGTACAACTTGCCGGTACAACCTGAGTTTAATTGTCTTGGTCGGGGTCCTTTAGCTTTTTGAGCGCTTCCCATCGGGGATCGATTTCTTCTTCAGCCTCTTGCTTTTTGATGGGCTTACCGTCTTCATCAAGTCCGAGCACGGCAAGTACGCCGGGATCGCATCGGTGAATTTTCTTGGACGGAACCTTCCGAAATGGAATTGATACTTGGACAAAGTCGTAAAGCTCTTGAGCAATGACGAGCTGAGACTCGTCTTCCTCTACTTGAATTACTTCTGTGTCCTCGAACCCTGGGTCTGGATCAAATGAATAAATGATCCTGTGGGTAGAGTCAATGGCTTGGTCGTAAGGATCCAGACAGCGATCACAGGGTACTGTGACGGCGCCTTCAATGTGATAGGTCACATCGATGTGGCGGCTGTACTTGGTGATCTCCAGATTTGCCGTGACCCTCCCTTCTTGGCTGAGGCCGAAATCAAAATGCTCAAAAAACGAACGATTCAGATCAAACGTCGCTACCTGTCTTCCAGGCCTGAGCCGAGCTACATCTAGGGAGTATTCTTGCTCAAACGTACTTTCGTTTGCCATCACGCTACATTCGGGACGCAAAGATAGTAAAAAACCCTATACCTGAAACTCGTTCCAAAAATTTGCTCTGAAAAAACCATAGGCCGCCCCGAGGGACGGCCTGATATGGTGCAAGAAGTGTGGAAGTGAATAAATAAGGTAAAACCTGAGGCAAAACCTCAGAACTAAATTAGCTCCTTCTCTCTAATTTTCAAATACACAGCTTTCAAAGTTTTTCTATAACTTGAGACCATAGTGAGTGTGACGGTGCTGGTAAAGGCTGGATCAGTTTTACTTCACAATTGCGAGAAATCAAGAAACAATTTCTCGATTTACTAACTTTATGTTTACGCAATCGTAAGATTTTTCCTGTAGCTTTCTAGCTGAGTTTTGTTTTCAACGGATTGAATTTGATGAGCGACGCTACCAATCCACCGTTTTCCATACCCCATCATCGGAGAGGCATTCCTTTCCGAAAACACGATCATTTCTGAGACGATGATTGCTGGAGAAAGTGTACTCGTGCTCAACCAAGATTACCAAGCCATTGGCGTATGTTCGGCCGAGCGGGCGTTTATCTTGGTTATTTTACAGAAAGCCGAATTGCTCTCTTATCACCCTCAGCGAAAACTCCGATCGATCAATCGAGAGTTCCATTTTCCCTCCATTATCCGCCTCTTTCGCTACGTTAATTTCCCTTACAAGCGGGTGAATCTTTCTCGCCACAATGTCTTCAAGCGGGACAACAACCGCTGCGTCTATTGCGGCAGCAAGGATGCACTGACCATTGATCACGTGCGTCCCAAATCCCAGGGAGGAAGAGACTCTTGGGACAACCTCGTCACAGCTTGCCAGAAGTGCAACAGCCAAAAGGGGAACTTGACGCCAGAAGAAGCTGGACTGCAGCTGAGCTACGAGCCTTTCAGGCCAAGCTTTGTCATGTTCCTCAGCAACTTCAATGGGCAAGTGCGAGAAGACTGGAAGCCCTATCTCTACATGTCGTGAGGAGAACTGGGGGATCAAGGTACTCCTTGCCAGTACAAGGGTCAGCTTTGCGAATCGCAACAATTTAGCATAGCCCATTTGACGACAATCTACATACAAAAAAGATCCCTGTCTGTGCACGAATATGGCGCAGACAGGGATTGACTTCTAGGAAAGGTAAGCTCTTGTACGGCATTACAGCTGCGGACCAGCAGCTACAATCTCCTCCCCCGCGTGGTCGGCAAACTTCTCGAAGTTGCGAATGAATCGCTTTGCCAAATCAAGCGCCACCTTGTCGTATTCTTCTTCATTGCGCCAAGTGTCGCGAGGATATAGCATCGCATTAGGAACATCGGGGCAGCGGCGCGGAATGCTGAGCCCAAAAAGATCCATTTCCTGGTACTCCACATGATCCAATTTTCCCGTGAGGGCAGCTTTCACCATCGACCGGGTGTAGGTGAGATCAATTCTTGAACCAGATCCGTATGGGCCGCCCGTCCAGCCAGTGTTAACAAGCCACACATTGATACTGCCATCTCCGCTTCGATTTCCTTTCTTGAGCTTTTCACCGAGCAAACGAGCGTATTCCGTGGGATGGAGGGGCAAGAAAGGCGCACCAAAGCAGGTAGAAAAAGTTGCCTCAGGCTCCGTCACCCCTTCTTCGGTACCAGCGATCTTGGCGGTGTAGCCCGACAGAAAGTGATACATGGCCTGCTCCACCGTCAGCCGACTGATCGGTGGCAATACCCCAAATGCATCGCAGGTAAGGAAAAAGATATTTTCTGGAAGATCCCCGCGAGAATGATACAGAATATTTTCGATGTGGTAGATAGGATAGCTGACCCGGGTATTTTCCGTAATCGACTCATCCTCATAGTTGGCCGTGTTGGTGCCGGGTTCGAAGGTGACATTTTCCAGCAACGCCCCAAACTTGATTGCTTGGAAGATCTGTGGCTCCTTCGTTTCGGAGAGGTTAATCGTCTTGGCGTAGCATCCGCCTTCAAAGTTGAAAATACTCTCACGCGACCAGCCATGCTCATCATCTCCGATCAGCCGACGCTCTGGATCGTTAGAGAGGGTCGTTTTACCTGTGCCAGATAACCCAAAAAATAAAGCAGTGTCTCCAGCAGTGCCCACATTGGCGGAGCAGTGCATGGGGAGCACCTGGCTTTCGGAGGGCAGAAGAAAATTCAATACCGAAAAAATCCCCTTTTTGATCTCCCCTGTGTAGGCCGTGCCGCCGATGAGAATGGTCTTTTCGGTGAAATTAATCACTGCAAAGTTTTCCTGCCGTGTGCCATCTTCTGCCGGATCTGCCATGAGGCCGGGGAAAGCATACACGGTCCAATCCGGTTTGAAATTACTCAGCTCCTTAGAAGTTGGCCGCAAAAACATGTTGTACACAAACAGACTCTGCCACGGATACTCGGTGTAGGTGCGAATGCCCAGCCGATAATTGGGGTTGGCGCAGGCAAATACATCCCTTGAAAAACACTCTTCGCGCTCGTCCATGTAGGTCCGAACCTTGTGAAACAGCTTTTCATAATGCTCTGGACTGATCGGAATGTTGACGGCGCCCCAATCTACCAAAGTGGACGTCTTATCGTCCTTGACGATGAATCGGTCTTTGGGGGAACGACCAGTAAATTTGCCTGTCTTCACGACCAAGGCCCCTGTGCTGGCGAGGTGACCTTGATTGAGCAAGATGGTCTTCTCTACCAGAGAAGCTGGGGTGAGGTTTGCAAGGATGTTAGCAGCAGTAACAGATTTCATGAAAATTTAGAGTTTGTTTCCGCGGGGTTCCCAACGGAAGGGCGTAGGTGAATCGGTGGTGAATATGTTCTATTGCGGTGCCATACGAAATCCGCAATTCAACTCTTGATGGGGAAGGTTCCAGGAGGCGATTGAATGAATAGTTCTGGTCAACTTTACAAAATAGGAACAAGGCTGATCACGAAGAAATAATCCCATTTCTCTGATAATCAACATTTTAGGACGGGCACATACATCTTTCTCACTTGCTTAGGCAAAGAAAGCCTTGTGAAAAAAAATAGCGCAATCACAGCAATATCCCAAAATTCAAAATTAGCGTATTCCGATCAAATAGCGAAATTTCACTGACTACATTTAGCGTACGAATGTGGTCGAATACGACATTTTTTACTTCTATTTCCTCAAATATCTTTACTAGAATTCCCCTCCTTTCAACGAGAAAAGTCTCGGAAAAGGTCAGCGCTGATACAGCGGCATCTCCCATGGAAGCTTCCGCCAGGGACTTTGAGGATGATCACGCAAACGGGAATAAGCTTTCTGCCAAAGTTCTCCGTCTTTCTCCACTTCCACCGAGGACCAGTATTCTCGGGCCATCAAGAATGCCTCGGCACACTCTTCCCAAGAGTCATACCTGCTTTGCAAGATTTGGCTGACGCTCAGTATCGCGTCCCAGGCGTCTTCTTCCTCGACGTAGCCGGCCAGGTAGCCCGCTCGATAATTGTCGATGTAGCGAATGTAATCCCAAGCCAGAAAACCTGTGTCAGTGAGCGATTGGCCTTTTTGCTCCACCAGATTGATTCTCGCCTTGATTTCTTCTCTTTCCTGATCAGATTCGACGGGCTCTTCTCCGCTCTCCAGCCGAGCCAGATAAGCCTCTCTCAACTCGGGCGTAAATGCCTGAAAGCGCTGAATCTCATCAAAAAATTCAATTCGATGCCCCGTTTCAATCAACCATTCCTGCACCTCTTCCAATTCAGCGGCATCATCGACTTCCCAGACCGCTTTAAGCCATTTTTGAGCACGCCGTTGATTGGCGTCAGTTACTTTTCTGCCGGCCAGAGTTGTGGCATCCAGCCCCCGAAGGTAACCCGGCAAAGCCGCGGCAGTAATCGCCCAAGCCTTGGGTGAAGCGACTTGCGCTTGTGCCTTCGTACGGCGCTTTTTCGGTTGAAGCAAACTCACTGTGGCCAGCCCCAAGCCTCTCCGAACACTCCGGAATCGAAGCATGATCCATATCATCAGGCCCAGTAGCAGCACATACACCGCGGCACTTCCCCAGCCATATTGCTGATGAAAGGTCATCGCAGCAAAGACCATCAGAAGCAATCCAGCCATCCAAAATCCCCCCACCCGCAGGTAAAATCCAGGGTCTCGAGGGCCGCGCTCGCTTCCAGAGCTACCCATGATGCGTTTTTTTCGCACGGCTCGATAACCCATCAAGAGCAAGACAAAACCACCGAGTGCAAACCAAAACGGAGAAAATTCTTCCATGCAGAGAACTTACAAGAGATTTTCTCAGAAGTCAAGAAATTTCTGGATGTACAAACAACACACAGTTGTGGATCCCAGGATCTTACTCACTCAAACTAGCAGTAAGACTTCGCTCGCCTCTACTTGCTATTGCAAGTAAAATCCCAAGAGTACCAGCCCAATGAGCAAAAGGGGCAGCCCTCCCAAAAACAAGGAAATCAAGGCCATTTTCCACTGCCGCGAGCGCGGGCGTCCTTTGTCTTGGACGAATGTGATCCCCGCTAGGAGAAAGCTTGCCAGAATGACTAACACGCCGAGAATCAGCACGGCTTGTGGTACTGTAAAGACAATGATGGAGATCATAGAAAGGCCCCCGATGATGGATAGCAGAAGCGCATAGAGCCCTGTGCGACTCTCAGCACGTGGAGATTTTTTTCTGATGAAAAATTTTTGGGGCGATTCGGATGCAAGTGCCTGGCTGGCGACCTCTACCGGTGCGGTACTTGTCGCTTGCGCTGCGACTGTGGCGGAAAGCTGAGAGGCTCGGCTCATCCCCATGGGAGAGATCACGAGAAGGATAGCGGCGAGTAGTTGAAGCGTTTTCATATGAGCATTTAAGCTGTAATGGAGGGAAGATGTGAACACGAAAAATCACCAAACGAAGGTAGAAAAATCTCCCATTCCTGATTCAGTTTTGGATGTTGCAAACACAGCTTCGTGGGCGTTCTCCCGCAGAATTATTTACCTTTATCGGCTATGAAGCGGGTGCTATTGATCACATATTACTGGCCACCGAGTGGCGGAGCGGGCGTGCAGCGGGTACTAAAGCTCGTAAAGTACTTGCGGGATTTCGGGTGGGAACCCATCGTGTTTACCGCCCAGGACGCAGCTTATCCTATTCTGGACGAGACCTTGCTGGCTGATGTGCCCGAGGGTACTGTCGAATGGAAAAGTGAGATCTGGGAGCCTTATGAGGTGTACAAGCGCTTCATAGGTCAAAGCAAGCAAGAGCAGGTGTATTCTGGCTTCATGAATGAAGAAAAGGGGCTGAGTTTTACCCAAAAGCTTTCCATCTGGATTCGCGGCAATTTTTTCATCCCTGATGCGCGCGCCTTTTGGATTCGCCCGGCAACCCGATTTCTGCGACAGCAGCTTGCCATCCACCCTGTCGATGCCATCATTTCTTCCGGGCCGCCGCACAGTGTTCATCTCATTGCACGCAACATCCACCGCGAAAACAAGACCCCATGGATCGCAGACTTCCGCGACCCCTGGACCAACATTGATTTCTACGATCAACTCATGCTCACGCGGTGGGCGGACCAGCGCCACAAAAGTCTTGAGCGCAAGGTCGTTCGAGACTGCTCCGCGCTCACGACGGTAACCTGGACTTGGCAGCAAGAGTTCATCGACTTAGGTGCCCGATCCACGAGTGTCATCACCAACGGATTTGATGAGGAAGACTTTCCAGCGGTGCCACCTAAGCCGGAACCTGGATTTGTATTCAACTACATCGGATTTCTGAATGACGATCGGAATAGCCCAGTCCTTTGGCAAGCGTTTGGGGAGCTTTGTCATGAGATTCCCGCGCTAAGAGAAGTCCTTCGCTTTCGATTTGTGGGCAAAGCCGATCACGTTGTTTTTCGCGACTTAGAGAAAAATGGCTTATTAGCGCTGACAGAAAAAATCGATTATGTGCCCCACAGCGAAGCCCTTCACTACCTGACGCGGGCGCGCTTTCTCCTCCTCCTCATCAATGATGTTCCCAATGCCATGGGGCACGTTCCTGGCAAAACCTATGAATATCTGGGTGCCCGGCGTCCCATCCTGTGTATCGGCCCGGAAGAAAGCGACGCGGCAAAAGTAATTGGGCGTGCGGAGGCCGGCGAAGTGTGTGGGTTCCAGAACTTAGAAAAAATGAAGCGCGTGATTTTGACTTGGTACCAGCGCTACCTCCAAGGCGAAACCATGACTTGCTCGGGCAATATCTCGCCATTTACCCGAAAATCAGCCGCAGGTCTCATGGCAAATGTGCTCCATCAAGTCACGCAAGACTAAGTTGCGTGCTCGAACTGATGCCTCTATGTGGCCCAATTAAGGCGAAGCAAGGGTAAATGTTAGCATCCCATCATGGCTGCGTAGCATCTGAACACGCTGATCTTGCCAACGAAAGCTTCGGGCAATGCCCCCTACCCGAAGAGAAGAAAAAGCCAATGGCTCCAATTCATTTTGGTCCGAAGAGGGAAGCTTGAGGCTAAGGGTGACAAATGTGTTGTGATGCCGCTGCTCAATCACCATCCCTGTGATGCCGCGCTGCCCTTCGGAACGCACGCCTCCCGCATCCAATACCCAGGTGCCTCCTTCGACTGGTCGAAATGATACTGCAGCGAACTCTCGGGAGGCTAGGGACTCAAACCACAGCGCGGGATCAGACACATGCTGCCTGATTCCACCGCTCTCATCTATGATAGCCTCATGGCGCAAGGTGGTCCATCCTTTTGCGGCCACCACCTCTTGTAGCCCTCCGTGAGAATCTAGATGGTAGGCCAGCATGGTTTCCTGGGAGCGCATGTCGCGCAACTCAATTTCTAGCTCCCGCTCATTCCAAGCACAATGCGCCAAATAAGACCCTAAGCAAAGACTATTTCCCCGAGATCCCGCAGCAGGAGACACCCAGTCATACCGACGCTCATGAACCACGGAACTGAGCAAATCGATTTCCACAACCTCCGTAACGCCTTCGCCATCCAGGGTAAATACCAGTCGGTCTCCAAATCGGTACCATTTCGCGGGATGGTAGCTATCGGCCAGTTCTGTCGGCTCACCTGTTATTTTGTGAAAGCTCCCGTTGGCACGCGACACGAAGTCGGGCGTAGTGATCGGAAACGTCTCCGAAAACACTTGCCGTCCCTCCCTAAACTTTACTAGGCGCAACTCATTGTCCCACACCGACATGCGAAGGAGGTGCATGGTACCATTAAATGTAAATGACCCTGAAAAATTGGCATTCCCATATCCCTCGATTCGGGAGATACTTGCCTCTCCTGCACGCGGTACAAAGGTCGCGACCAAATCGCCCCGGCTATGAAAATACAAGTGCCAGCCCGCGCGGTCTTCCGATATTCCCAAATAGTGCGCTCCAGAAGCCAAACCCAAATCTGTCACCACACGCTCCGACACAGGCTGATATTGCAGATCGAGTGTAATGATTTCTGCCGCATTGGAGTGAACAAACACCATCGTCAGGTGATCTGCGAAGGGCAAAAATTCTATCTGTTGCGGCGTTCCAAGAATGCTGGTAGCAATTCGGGGCTGCTGGGCCTGCAAGCCGATGCTTGCGACGAGGAGCAAAAACAATCCAATCGATTTCATGAGCGAACAGTATCTGTAGGTCCTAACGAAGAAAGCCCTTGATGTATGACACATCAAGGGCTTCAGTAAGCGAAGACTTTCGTCAAAAGTCTCCCAACCTTCTACGGGGTAGTGTGGGAGTATCTGGTTTGTCGGTGGTGTCGGCTTCGGAGGCAGGTGTAGATTCTACTGGAAGGGTCGGCTCCGGTTCTTCTTCGATCAGTCCCATTTCCTTTTTCATCTGGCGGACGAGCATTTCGGCAGAAAACTTTTGTTGCTCGGCTTCCATGGCTTGCGCTTTCAGAAGCTGCTCAGATGTATTGTCAATTCCTTCCATGCTCATCTCCATCTTGGCTTCGGTGATTGCCGATTCGCGATTGAGATGCTCGATCCAAACGTCTGTCTCCTCCATATTGAGGGAGGAAGTAATCTCGGTGATGGCCTTGCCCAACTTATGAGACCGCTGTAGCTCTTTGGCTTTTTCCAGAAACTCTTTTCTGAGCATCAAGTCGCGCTTATACTGCTCCTTGAGTTGCTGCCGTTTTTCTTCCCCAGTCATGGCCTTTACTCTTTTTCTTTGCTGAGCGTGTCCAAGTCAAGATCTTTGAAGGGATCATCTTGAGAATCGATGCCCAATTCCACTTTGAATTGCTTAACTAATTCAGCAGCGCGGAGTTGTTCAGCTTCTTCCTCGATTTTGAAAGTATCGGTGTCCACAGAATCGAGCGCCATTTCCATGCGAGCTTCGTTCTTGGCTGTCTGCTCATTGACCCGGTCAAGCATCTCTTGGTGAGTCGCGTCGATGCCAGCTACCTCGAAGGACTCCATCGTATCAGCGATCTTAGATTGCCACTTTGCGCGCTCGTGAGCTCGAAGGGCATCCTTGGCTTCGGCGATCTTCTTTTCTCGCTGCTTCATGAAGACCTTCTTCACTTCGAGCGATTTCTCATAGGCCTTTTTAGCGGACTCAAACTGCTCCTTGGTCTGGAGCATGTGAGACTTGACTGATTCCAGCCTCAAGGCATAGTTTTGAGCGATGTCGTCGCGCCCGGCAGAAATAGCAGCCTTCATCTTGCGAACGAGATCTGCATACTCCACTTTGTATTTCCCCATTTCTTTTTCGAGGAGCATCACGTTGGCTTTCACCGTGGCAATACTTTCGTTCATCTTGGGGATCTGATCATTGAGCTCCCTGATATTTTGTTCCAGGATGAGCTTCGGATCTTCAATGGAACTGATCAGGCCCCCGAAGATTGATTTCATTGCGCGTACAAATCGCTTCCACATGGTCAAAAAAGGGTTATAACCGCGAAATATTGCTGTTGGACCAAACTTACGAAAAACCAGTAAGAATTGTTAATCTGTTGGCGGGTACGTCAAAAGAACTTGAAAATCGTCCTATGATGCACCCGCCAAGCTCAGCTTCAGACCCGCATGATGTTGCTTTCTTTGCCAAACATCTTCACGCTCACCGCCACAGAGATGCTCGCAAGCAGCACCAGAGACGTGAAGACCACGGCGAGCAACCCATAGTTGATCGTTCCGGCTAACATTTCTTTCGAAGCCAGCGCCACGTTCACAATGGGGATAAGGGCTGTCCCAATGTTGAACTCGATACCTGGCATTAAGCCAATCACTGCCGGCACGATCACTGCGATGTTGAGCGGGGTAAGAAGGCTTTGTGCTTCTTTAAATGTCTTGGCATAGATCGTAACTGGGACCAATATTCCAGCAAAGAAGACCGACAGTGGCAAAATCATGAGCACCAGCATCACAATCGTGATCGGCTTCGCCATGTCAAGCAGTGGCTCCATCAACACTGGCGGAATGTCGAGAAATTTCAGGCTTAGCAGCAATCCCCCGATCCCAATGAGGGCAGAGATCAATCCAGAGGTCGCCACCACGACCAATTTCCCGGTGAGGATTTGGATACGATTGACTGGCAGGGTAAAGAGCGTTTCCATGGTGCCGCGCTCCTTTTCGCCAGTGAATAAATCAATCGCTGGATACATGCAGCCCATGAAGCTAAACAGAACAAAAATATAAGGGAGAAATCCTCCTGCCAGCTTCCCGATTTTCTCTTGGGTGGTAGATAGATCGTGGCCTGTGTCCAAATTGATAGGATCAATGGTCGATCCTGATATCTCCAATGACTGGAGGCGCTGAGCAAGAATCATTTGTTCGTAGGCCAAAATTGGAGCCTCCAGTCTCTCTCGCAGTTTGTCCTCTTCGGTGCCGAGGTGATAAATCATGAGGGTTCCTGACTCCATTCGGGCTAATGACGGATCAAAGTCACTAGGAATGCGCAAAATCAAATCTAAGCTGTCCTCGCGAATCAAGGTCGCCGTATCCTCCAATGCGATGTCGCGGATCAAGCGAATGTTGGGCGCTCCCTCAATGGCTGAAAGGAGATCCACTGCTTGTCCCGGCTCTGCAATGAGGCCTACTTTTAGCTCTTTGGTGCTCGCTTTCTCTGCAATGGTCTTCGTGACCGTGAACGAAATGCCAAAGATGACTGGAAACAACACCAGCGGGAGCACGATCATCGTGATCAAGGTCCGTTGATCTCGCAGGGTTTCCAGAAACTCTTTTTTGATGATGGTAAAAATGGGAGACATATCGATGAAGGTTATGTGTCTGTGTTTAAAAGGAATGGGCTAACAACCTGACCAAATTGATGATGCCAGCTTAAAACACCGCTGCGGGCTGCTCTACGACGCGAATGAATGCCTCGGTAAGGGTGTAATCGCTGTAGGTCTGCCGAAACTCGTCCATCGTCCCGGTGTAGTGGATCCTTCCTTTGTGAATGATGGCGAGGTCGTCGCAAAGCAGGTCCACTTCGCTCATGATGTGAGAAGAAAAAATGACCGTTTTGCCACGGTTTTTACAATCCCGAATCAGCTTGATGATGTTTTCTGCGGTGATCACATCAAGGCCGGAAGTAGGTTCGTCAAATACCACCACTTCTGGATCGTGAATCATGGTGCGCGCGATCGACACCTTTTGCTTCATTCCGGTAGAGAGTTGCCCTACTTTTTTGTTGGCAAACTCATGGATTCCGAGCAGAGTAAACAATTCATCCTTTCGGCGCTGAAAGGTCACGGAATCCAACCTGTATAAGTCCCCGAAATATCGTATCGTCTCTTCGGCAGTCAAGCGTTGGTATAGCCCGGTGCTGCCTGTCAAAAAGCCAATACTGGCCCGCACTTCTTGCGGGTGAGACGTCACGTCATATCCAGCGACTTTGATGCTCCCGCTGCTGGGTTTGAGGATGGTGGCGATCATACGCAGCGCGGTAGTTTTCCCGGCACCGTTGGGGCCGAGCAAAGAATAAATTCTCCCTGGCTTACAGGTAAAACTCACATCGTCCACCGCCTTGACCTTGGTTTCGGTGGTTCCTAGCTCTTGACGCTGTTTTTTACTGAGGTCAAATGTCTTGACCAGGTGCTGAACTTCAATCATAAGAATGAGGGGTTACGTGTCAATCATCTGAGATTACAATGGAGAGTTCGTCTTGATCCTCTCGGTTTTGCCAAATCTTTGAAGGAGTTTCTCGAATGTTTTGTGGGAGTTGGTAGTAAACCCTGAGGATTTATTACTGAAAAATCTTCTTTCTTCACTCCGTCGTAACAGCGCCTCCTGTTCTGCTTCTCACTGCTCGCGCTCCTACGCTACAAAGTGCTGAGGCGATCCTCCTCCTCTCGCAACGATCGCTTCACGCGCTCCCACTCTTTCTCCGGGTCGTGCCACACGTTTCGGGCCCACACCCGGATGACGGTCCAATTTCTCTGCACTAGCATCTGAGGGCGATAGAGGTCGCGCTCCTTCGCTGAGATTCCCCGAAAATAGCGAGGGCCTTCGCATTCGATCCCGAGTAAATATGCTTCGCTACTAGGTCGCTTCACGGCAAGGTCCAGCTGATAGCCCGTGTCTCCCAAGCCGCTGTACACTTCGTAGCCTTCTTGAGCTAATCGCTCCTTTAACCACGCTGCGATAGGAAAATCAGCCTTGCTGAATGTGTCGCTGGACCTGATCTCTTCCACAGGAGCCAGACCTTGGGAGAGATCCCGCGCATAACGCAAATAGGATTTCAACGCTTTGGGGCCTTCATGTCGGGTATTGTCCACCTCCAGTTCTTCCGGCAAAAAACTGCTCACCACAAATACTTGCCAGCGCGCCCGTGTCACTGCCACATTCAAGCGATTTTCACCTCCGGCTTGATTCAGAAGCCCAAACCGGGTCTGAAGCTTTCCTTGATCGTTCCTGGCATATCCGACCGAAAAGATGATCACATCCCGCTCGTCGCCTTGCACATTTTCAATGTTTTTAACAAACAAGCCTTGATGCTCTTCCCC
This sequence comes from Bacteroidota bacterium, assembly GCA_036835375.1. Lineage (GTDB taxonomy): Bacteria > Bacteroidota > Bacteroidia > J057 > J057 > JANQTF01. The sequence continues at coordinate 115,543 of DAITMB010000001.1, read as the reverse complement.
CGACACGCGATACTGAAGCTCTCTCAATGCCTGATGGCCAGGATCCTGCGTCTGGCCGAGGGTTTCCAACTGTCGGTCTAGTAGGTCCAAGATCAATTCTTGTTGACGAAAATTGAAGGTCACAACGCCTATGCTGGGGTGGTCCGCCCTGACGGATAGCTGCATGATCAGCTCAATGACTTTCCTAGCTTCGATTTCATTCGACTGATCCTGCCATTTTCCCGCGACTTGCTCCCACACGATGGCGGGTTGATGAAGCGGTTCCAGCCGGGCCGATGGAATCATTTGGAGAGAGCCTTCATAAAATCGATGGTTGGAAAATCGGATCAAAGCTTCTGACTCCGACCTGTAGTGCCAGGTGAGCCGTTTTTCTCTCAAGGTCTGCCTCGCCAGGTCCAACACACTCACCACCTCAAGCGCTATTTGCTCTTGCTCCCCATCCGGATCGTCTTCATACCTCACCCGATACAAATCCGAAGGAGGAAGTTGTCGATCGTCGCCTGCAATGATCACTTGCTTGCCCCGCAGCATCACGGGGAGAGAGCGCTCGACAAAGCACTGGGACGCTTCATCGAAGATAACCAGGTCGAAAAGCCCTGCCTGCATGGGGAGCATCGCTGCGGCAGATTCTGGAGAGGCAAGCCAGCAGGGAGCAAGTCGTTGCAGCCCTGTGTTCCATGTTTCTGCGATGAGCTTGCGTATCGGCCAGCGATTTCGCTTCTTTTTTACCTGGTGCTGAATGTCGCGATACGTGACCCGATTTTTGAGACGATTGTATTCCAAGCTTGAGACGATCCTCTCTTTGAGTTGTCGCGAGACCAGAGAGGCAATCACGGGCTGCCTGTCCTGGTATTTTTTTTGATAATCTTCCAAGCTTCGAATCCATCCACGGCCACTCACCTCACGTAGCACTGGATGAGCTTCTTCCAACGCCTCCAGCCAATGGAGATACACGGAGTTACTGATCAAGTCTTGAAAAGCAGCCGCTGGCATATCACTGGCAAGCTCCTTTTCAACGAGATCCAGCACTGACCTTTCCGTCGGGTCCAACCCCGCAAGGGTCGTGTCCAGCGAGTGCAGGTCAAAGAAATCTTGACGGAAAGTCTCACTCCATTGAGCTATTTCGGCTTCCAAATCCATCTTTCCTTCCATCATGGCATCTAGCTTATTCATCTGCTGAGGATGGAGCCAGAGCCGCCAGTCTTGATGGGCAGCTTGAAGTCGGTTTGTAAACGCATCTAAAGCTTGAATCATGGACATGCTTTCTTGCCAAGATCTTTCGTCCCATGTTCCCCCATCTATTTTGGGCCGAATACGCGGAAAGTAGGCGAGATCTCTCATTTCAGCCCAAAGGGCCAGATTTTTCCCTTTTTCTTCGATCCATCGCTCTTTCTCCTCTTGTGTGTCGAGCAAGGGAAAGTCGCCAAGAAACGCACGCTGATGGAAAGAAACGTACTCCCGCTGAAGCGCTTGAACATGGCGAAAGTCTCGCTTGATTTGCTCAATGGTCGCAAAGCTGGGCGTTAGTGCCTTGTTGAGAATCAATCGATGTAAATACCAGCGCGCCTGCAAAAATGACAGGCGCATCCACTTGGTAGATTGAGTTCGGTAGGTGTCCCAGCTTTTGAGGTGGCGGGCTAAGTCTTCGTATTTGCCCCAATCTTCATCGGTCAGCACTTTTCGCTTACGCAAGCGTTCGACGAGTCGGGCGCACCGAACCAGCTGTTTTTTTACTGCCGAGGCGTCATATCCATCCAGCTGAAGTGCTTCCAGGTCTGCACGGACAGAGGCTTGCCGACTCAGGCGATCAATGTTTTGAAACTGTTCTGTCCGTTGACGATTCAATTCTGGGTCCAAGAGTCGTTGGCCCAGACTATCAGTTAATTCCTCGTATTCTACTTTCAGCTCCTTGACTTGCTGGGGCAAACTGGAAAGCTGTTGAGCCAGTCGCTGCCGATCCGCTTGGTTGTGATGCCGAAAGGACAGCCGATGCTTCCAGGGATAGTCCTCCTGAAAAAACTCTCGGTATTCCCGAATCGCCCGAAGCTTTTCCAAAAGCAGGATGAGCCGATCTTGTGAAAGGCGCAAGGCTGGTTCCCGCAAGTTGATAAATGGTCGAGAGGGTGAGGAAACAAGATATAGCTCATGTGGGCTGATTCCTACTTTGCTGCGATCTTGTAGGGCATGGACCAAGCTCTCCAACGCGTGAGTCTGGACATCGATCAGGCGAGACGTGACGCGATAATCGTGGTCGGCAACGGTGCGGGTGAGATCCCGGAATTCAGCCTGGAAAGATTCAATGTCCTCAATTTGCCGGAGGAGCTTGGCATAGATCTCTTGCCGATCATGACGGTGATCATGAACCAGCATCGCGAAGCGGCTCAGCTCCAATCCATCTAGCCGCTTGAAGACTACATCCAATGCCGCACGCTTGGAGGACACCACCAACACCCGTTTCCCATGTGCGAGGGCATCGGTGACCAAGTTCACGATGACTTGAGACTTTCCTGTGCCGGGTGGGCCGTGCATGACCATCGAAATGCCCCGCTTTGCCAAGAGCAGGACTTCCTCTTGAGAGGCGTCAACTGGCAAAGCAAAATACCGATCTTCTTCTTTAATAGGTTTCTCAGGTACCAAGGCTTCGGGTGCTTCGCCGAAATAGGTCTCTAGCGGAAAATCAGCAATGTTTTTTTCGATTTCCTCATAATCCTGCAACAGAGTGGAATCCGACTGCGGAAATACCCCCAACACGGCTTGTGGTCGGAGGGTGAGCACACCCACTTTGAGCCGATCGATGGCATCTTTTGTCAGATCCGGAAAAGATTCGAGTTTGAGATCAAAAAGCGCTGAGTTGAAATTGACCGAGAGCTCCATCTCTTTGATTTTTTCATAAAGCGCTTGCACCCATGCCCGCCAATCGGTAGAGGGACTGATCTCTTCTTCCCAAAATTCTGGCGGAAATCGTCCCCCTTGATACTGCTCATAGGCAAGAAAAAAAGTGGGGTTGATGGTCACTGGATCGGGCAACATGCTGAGTCGCCAGCGAGGCCTTCCGTAGAAGTCCCTTTCTAATCGCACGGGAAAGAGGACCAAGGGGCAGCGCACAGGAGTGCCGTCAACGAACTTTCCTTCCACAAATGGATAGCCCAGGTGGAGATCGTAGGTCCCGGATTCGGCCAAGAGCATCTCGACTGATCGAAAGATGTTGTTCAACTTTCGATCCACGAGATTGGTGGCTTCGTGGCGAGGATCGAGTTGGCGAATCAAAGGAACCTCTTTGCCGGCAATCACGGCAGATAGCAGGGCTTCGGCTGATTTTCCGTCGAGGAATGCCAAATCTCGCAAGTCAATGTCTCGCCTGACCGAGAGCCGAGCGAGCTTGAGGGAACGGTTTCCCTGGCTGAGGTTGGTGAGGCGTAGCTTGTAGGCGTGGAGAACCTGTCTCATCTTGCTGCCAAGGTACAAAAACCATCCAAAATCAAGGACCTGTGCCGGGTCGGCGATTGAGCGAAGTCGGCCCTTCTTGTTTTCCCGCTTCCCCCTCTGTGACTGGTGGTGCAGGCGGCGGCGCTTGCTGGTTGAGATCTACGATGTGATCTTCGAAATCCCAGTTAGCTCGGATAGTTATTTTCTCCGGCAACAATTTTGTACGCTCTGGGAGTCGTTGCTTACGAAGGCTTCCAGTGCTGGGAATTCCATTGCCATCTTCATCATAGAGGACGCGAAAAGAATATTCTCCTGGCAGGAGATTTTGAAAGGAAAAGATCGTGTCCGTGATTGTCCGCGCAACGGTAGCATTATCAGGCCCCAGCATGTGAATGACCAAAGGCCCTTCCCACGTTGAGTCCGGAATCAAGGTCCCGGTGAGGGTGCCATAAGCATCAAGTTGAAGCCAAGGGACGGGATATGTGAACACGGTGTCAGCGGCTGTACTATCTGCGCCATAGAAAAAAGTTCCGTCGACACGCAACATCAACGGAATTCCTGTTGCCTCTTTTTCTAAGGGTGTGATTCGCTGCCAGATCCCATCCGGTTGCCATTCGATAGTAAACGTCTGGCGAATGCTATCAAAGCTAGATGTATCCGTGAGTGCAAACCACTGACGGTCTTCGTCAGTGATATGCCTACCTGGCAAAAACTCAACAGCGGGCAGTTCCAATTTCAACCGGGGCTTTACCTCTATAGGGCTTTTCCAATCTCGCCGTCGATCTGGCCTGATTCTTAGAATCGTGTCGGCCGTGTTGCCCATTGAGTCAGCCAGTCCAACAAAATGTAGGTCCATCCAACTCGGTCCTGCTGGGAAGTGTACCCAGACTTCTTTCTCTGTGCCGGGAACGTAGGCCGTGACGAGGATGTCGGTCGTGTCGGAGCGAAGGGTGTCCGTGGCAAAAAGCTTCAGCGACGACAATCGGATGGCCTCGCTGAGCTGCACCGCAAGGGTGCTTCCATTGGTCCAAAAAAATCGCCGAAGAGAAGGCGCTGTTTCATCCACGACGAAAGACGTCAGTGCAAGGACAGCAGCATCGGAACTATCTCCTGTCAACATAATCACAGAATCTGCGGTGATCGCAACGACTTCATTCGGCTGACTGTAGCTGTTGGAGCCATCGGTGTCTGTGACACCAAACACCCGATAGTTCCCAGCCTTAAGAAATTTGAAAGAAAAAGCCCCCTGCTCATCGCTGCGTGACAAATAGGTCGGTCGCTTGCGGAGGATGTTGTTGCCTAGCACAGAGTCAGAAATGTAGAGCAGCGCAAGCATATCTTTGACCGGCTTCCCAGAAGGATCTAATATTTTTCCCTGCAATTCCATGCTATCCAGCTGGTTGCCAGTGCTGAAAGCAAGAATATAAGGTTCGGCGATTTGATTGCCTTCATTTACGTCTCTGATGCCATTGAGCGTGATGACATAGGTCGTGCTATCGAGTAGGTCTCCTTCGATCTTGATGGTCACCTTGCGTCCGTTGTCACTCAGCACCACTTTCGGTCGGGAGACAAATGGCGAAATGAAAATGTCTTTGGAGGGATCTGGCTTTCGAACTGCCTCGCTAAAGAAAAATTTTACCTCCCCTTTCCTGACATTCAGGGTTTCGTTGGGTGGATTAGTCTTGACGACGGAGGGCGGGATTTTTTCACGCTCGCCGCCCGTAGGTGACAGCTCTTGAGCGCATCCATTCCAAAAGAACAGCGCCACAAGCGACCAGGATAGATAGGTGCAGATTTTTTTCATCTTCTGCTACGAAGGTAAAATAATGCCACGGTAATCCCCGTGCCGAGTGAAATGGAGGTCAAGGGAATAAGCCATTTTCCGCGGAAGCTAGGATCTTCTCCCCGAAATTCATCCGCACTACGCCGCAACACTTGCCGTAGTTGGCGGTAACTGAGGGTGTCGACATAGCGCAGGGTATCGGGCTGAGATTGATCTTGACGAACAAGCAGCAAGGGGAGCATAATGCGTCGCAGATACATCCCTTGCTGATGGGCGTCATACTTGATCGAGGGAACCCCGATCTGATAGCTTAGGACGGAGGCCGTATCTGACTTTATTGGCGGGAGCCATGCACTGCTACCCATGACGGAAATGCTATTCAACGGACCGAGCTGGGTCAGGTGCTTTTCCACCATGCGCCCAAGCAAGACTTCATTAGCGAAAGGCTGAGCAAATATTTGCAACACATTGGCTGCGAAGACGGCTGACAGAAGCGCCCCACGATAACAAATTTTCCTTGGATTGGGTCTCATATGCGAGTGGAATAGGCAAAGGAACCCTTGAATAGTGCCTCGGCTGCTTGTGTACGTTGTATTAGCTTCAATTTACCAAAAGACTATGATCTATGGCTTTCACTCACCTCAAGGCCATGCCTTTGAGCGGCGTTACCGACGAATGTATAAGGAAACTCTCTCAGCGGGGCAGGATTGCCCCTCTGAGAGAGTCAGTAGCATATACTTTGATTGCGCCAACTAGCGCGTACGTTGAGATGGTTGTGTGAGAATTATAGGAAGCAGACTTGTGAAAATGTATCTGGAATTATGCCACGAAAGCGAGATCATCTAGATGAGTTCGGCTCTACTTGTAGCATCCATTTAGCGGCCTCTGTCTCGGTAGCGAGCGTCGCGTGGGCTTGTGAGGCATTCCAGTCCGGAATTTCTTGACCTAAACCAGCCAATTCTGCTTGGAGGTGAGACAGGTGCTTTGCCAGCAGCCCCAGTTCTATTTGTTGTAGCGTGGACTCTCGGCCAAGGATATGTTCGGCTCCCTCCCACTCTGGATCTTTGACTTCTTCGCTGAGGAGGCCATAGGCTGCCACCAAACGATATTCGCTGATCAAGGCCAAGTACTCGGCCTCCAACTCCACTTCATCGAGCAGATGCTCCAGCAATAATTCTTCTTCTGGAAATAGAAGAAAAGTTTCTTCCGTTTCGACGACGCACTCGAATAGCTGTGCGCGATCGTTTGACACGTCAATGCCGCCAAGGCGCTCCCAATTTTGGTATTCTAATTCTTCTTGGAGTGTCGGCCCCAGTGCGGTGATAGATTCGTAAGATTCCACATGGACGAAAGGTCCGTTTGGACTAGGCTGCGCAAAGATAAGGCCTGGGAGTAGTAGCACCGGGATCAATCGAGCAGAGAGGATGTTCATGTTTAATTTTTTTTTCTTAGAGCTTGATGACTCAAAGATCCAGGGAGGGTTTAAATTTTACTACGCAATATTGGAATATACCTAACTTGGAATTCCTGCCATTCTGTCGCTCCCCATACATAAGGCGATTTCCCACAAACCATCGGAGGCTTACTTCGTTTCCGTTTGTGTATATTGCCTATTCACCTATTGATTCTTTACCTTTTATGGATTTTCTACAAAATATGATGTCCATTGCTGGCTTGCTCGCTGGCGTCATCTTCCTGCTTCTAATCACGATTTACTATTTTGTGAAGTACCTCAAGGCCTGAGTACCTCATTTTTACCCTGCAACTGCATAGGGAAAATATGAAATTAGTTGTTGAATGGGTCCTTGCTATATGCTTCCAGCAGATCTTCCTTCAGGATCTTTTCCGTAAATTTTTATGCTGTTGAGCATGAATAGTATGCTGCTGGGGCGAACGGCTAAGTGACAGCTAATTGGGCTTTGGTCTTTCGGTCTCCCACATTCTTTCTCTCCCCTTTCCTCCCAAAGTTGATAGACCTCATGAAACATTTCCTATTCATCGGCTTCTTCGCCACATGGTCGCTGCTGGGGTGGTCACAGGAGTATGCTGACCATTCTGTCCTGAGCAGTGGCAAATGGATTCGAATTCCGATTGCTCAGGACGGTGCTTACGCGCTTGATGCTGCCTTTTTGAGAAATGCAGGGTTTGAACCTAATCAGATTGACCCCCGCAACATTCAGATGTTTGGTCGCCCAGGTGGTATGCTTCCTCAAGAGAATGCACGCTCGCGTCCAGATGACCTTCCCGAGATTTCGATTGAAGTCACCGGTGAAGCAGATGGATCTTTTGATGCGAATGACCGAGTGTTATTCTATGCTCAAGGGCCCCACGGGATGCGCTATCTCAGTGAATCAGAACAGCATGAACATGAATTCAATCTCTACGCAGATACGAGCTATTACTACCTCCGTGTAGGGCAGGAGCCGGGCAAACGAATCCTCACCGCCGCTGATCCTGGACCAGCCACTTATACCTCGACCCAGCATCGAGAAGTTTATTACCATGAAAGGGATTTTGAAAACCTGATCAAATCTGGTCGTCTGTGGCTGGGAGAAAAATTTGATTCTCCTGTACTCGACCGTACTTTTTCTTTCCCCCTTTTCGCTGCCCACCCTGATGGTCTGGTGCGAATTCGGTTTCATGTCGTTGCCAGAAGTGATGTAAATACTTCTTTCCAAGCCTCCATCGGCAACAACGTCCTCGGAAATGTACAGGTAGGAAAGGTGAACATCGGTAGCACTGAAAACACTCGGTACAATCGGGGAACGGGGAGCTTCTTGGTTCCTGTAAGCGCACTTTCTACCACTGACTCCATCCGCGTAAAACTTGCCTTTGATCGAAGCGGCTCCAGCCTTTCGGAAGGTTGGCTCGACTGGATTGAAGTAGAATATGACGCTCAATATGATACCAGAGGCCGCCAAATAGCGGTCTTTCGCATGGCTGACAAGATCAGTAGTGCTGGACAAGTAGCCGGGCTCAGCATCGCGGGCATGAACAGTACCTACCGCTTGTGGGACGTCCGAGATCCACTTCATCCCCAATCCATTCCTTATTCCCTCAATGGGAATGTGGCTCAGCTCGCCCTTTCCGCAGAAACAGCCGCCACAACTCTGCTGGCTTTTAGCGCCCCGATGCCCGTTGCTCTCAGCTTTGAGCCTGTGAAAAACCAAGACCTTCACGGCTTGCCAATTGTGGACTATCTCATCATCAGCGGAGCACAATTTCGTGCGGAAGCACAGCGCTTGGCCACTTTTCATGAAACATTTTATGGCCGCAGCACAGCCGTCGTGACGCCAGAAGAGATTTACCACGAATTTTCGGGCGGAAGGCAAGACGTCACCGCCATTCGCGACTTCATCCGGATGTTTTGGGTTCGGTCCAGTGGGGTAGCGCCCGGCTATGTAAACATGTTTGGTGACGGGACTTACATCTACAAATATGTGAGGCCCAACTTTGACAATAGCACGAACTATGTCCCCACCTACCAAAGCCGCAATTCTTGGCTGCCTCCCTCTTCCTTCACCAGCGACGATTTTTTTGTTTTACTGGAAGATCACGAGGGTTTCTGGGGAGAAGCATCCGGCATTTTTGGAGATGGAACAGCGGAGATCAATACGTTGGATGCAGCCATCGGTCGATTGCCCATCGAGAATGTCGAGCAGGCCAAGATCATCGTGGACAAAATCATCAATTATGTCACCAATCCCGATGCCCAGTATTTCGGAGACTGGCGAAGCAGGATTGTGTTGGTAGCCGACCACAAAGAGGGAGAAGGGAGCCTTCACGTCAAGGCAGCCAATGACATGGACGCCTTTATCAAAAATGCGGATCCTTCCTATAATGTGGATAAAATCTACATGGACAACTATCCGCTGATCCCTCAGAATGGACTCACGAGATTTCCCGCTGGCCGAACAGCCTTGTTGGAGGCATTTGATGCAGGTTCTTTGATCTTGAACTATTCTGGTCATGGCGGAGAAACAGCTTGGTCGGAGGGCAAAATTCTCGAAAACTCTGACATCCCTCAGATGAAAAACAAGTTCAGAACCCCGGCAGTCATCACAGCTACCTGTGAATTTGGGCGCTATGACGATCCAGTGGTGAGATCCGGTGCAGAACTTCTAACAATGGCCCCCGAAGTAGGCGCCATTGCCCTCTTCACCACAGTGCGCTTGGTGTACACTACTGGAAACAGGGTGCTCAATGAAAATTTTTACCGGGAAGTATTTCGCTTTGACAGTCTGGCAGGTCGCATGCCTACCGTAGGCGAGGTGATGATGCGCACCAAAAATACAAGCTTTAGATTGGCCAATATCAATTCTCGGAATTTCACGCTCTTGGGGGATCCGGGCCTTACGCTCAATTATCCTCGCTATCGTGCCCGCATCACCCACTTCAACGGTGAGCCTATCGTTGAGGGAGAGCTTGATTCGCTGCGCTCGCTTGGAAGAGTAGAGGTTGAAGGAATTATCGAAAATGAACTAGGTGTGGCCCTTCCCTCTTTCCAGGGGGAGATGGATGTCACGGTGTTCGACAAACCTAATGTCTTTGTAACACGCTTGTCTAAGTTTCCATTTTCGTGGCAAAAAAACCGAATTTTTAGTGGGAAGGCTACGGTGGAGAATGGGACTTTCCGCTTTTCATTTGTCGTGCCCATCGATATTTCCTATGAAGACGGACAAGGGAAAATCAGTCTCTACTTTCACGACGCTTCAACCGATGGAGCTGGCTACTACGACAATTTATACATCGGTGGTACCGATAATGACGCTGTGCTCGATACAGAAGGGCCTCAAGTGCAGCTCTACATCAATGATGAGCAGTGGGTACACGGTGGTATCACAGACGCTAACCCCTATCTCTATGCGCGGGTATTCGATGAAAATGGGATCAACACCGCAGGGGCAGGCATAGGACATGAGATTTCGGCTGTACTGGACGAGGCAGAATCGAACATTCTGATCCTGAATGACTTCTATGAAGCCGACGTCAATAACTACAAGTCCGGAACTATCAGGTATCTTCTTCGGGATTTGTCCCTCGGTGAGCATACGTTGAGAATTCGGGTGTGGGATGTGGCCAATAACCCAAGCGAAGCGGAGACCCGCTTCATCGTCACAGACGATGCGAGAATGGCCTTAGATCAAATTCTCAATTATCCCAATCCCATGGCCGACAATACGACCTTTCTCGTGGGGCACAATCAGGCAGGGTACAACCTCGATCTGGAAATTGACATCGTCACTGTCGATGGTAGGTTAGTCAAGAATATCCGTACCGAATTTGTCGCTGGAGGAAATGTCAACCGCGATTTGTCTTGGGATGGAAAGCATGAAAATGGTTCGCCCGTCAGCGATGGTCTATATATTTATCAGGTTCGCCTGCGCAATGCCGATACAGGACAAGAAGTCCACGCCGCCCGCCGCCTCGTATTGGTCAAGCCCTGATCAGTTTCATTCATGCAAGACATGAAGGTGCAAAGCCTCTCCGAACGATTTCGGAGAGGCTTTTTTAATTGGTAGATCTGTATGGAAATGGTGAATTTGCGACGAGCGAAATACTGACTTTAGATTGGCTTTAAACACTTGGCTTCAGAATCGAATCCTAAACCGCTTCTGGGCAAAGTTTCCCGCTTGGTCTCTGGCTGTGATTTCGAGGTCGTGCCATCCTGGTGCAGGACGATCTTTCCATTGATAAGTGATGCTTCCAGGCCGATAATCGTACTCAAAGAGGACCCATTCCCCGTCCAAAGTCCCGTAGATTGTCTCATGGTCCACCTCCGAAAAATTATCCTTGATCGAAAGGGTCAGTCGATCTTGGGTGGAAGCCACCAGCGCATTGTCGGTAAAATTGGTCGGGTGGATCACTGGTGGTTGCCCATCGCTCATGAGACAAAATTCCCCGAACTCCAAGCTGGATCCCAATATTTCCCCTCCTTCTCCCCGACTTGCTCCCACGTATTTCCATTTGTCCCCTGCCTTCCTAGCTACGACGAGGGTCGGTCCTTGCCAATTTTCGGGTGGCTGAATGCTCACCAAAAAAGGCTCGAAGAGCGGAACGGATGGATTTCCTATTCGATATACTTCTCCACCGATACCGCTACCTCCTCGGGAAATGCTCAGTTCTAGCGGCACACGATCAAAAACAGCCTGGTACGGAACAAATACTTTCAGGCCTCCTTGCTCGATGAGGTTATTTTGGAAAGGGAGCAATTCATCCACAAACTGAAAGTCTTGGCGCCAGCGTCCTATTTCATCTTCGATGGTCTTCGGGAATCGATAGCGATCAAGGGGTAAGAGAAACACCATTTCGCTCCCGATCATGTAGGCAGGCATGAGCCGAGACTTATCCCCATAAATCGATTCTACTAACAGCCCCCCCCGGTAACTGGAGTGAGCTTTTTTCGCGCGGAGAATCAGCACATTTCTTCTTACTTCATGGATCAACTCTGGCTGAGCGTAATATGTAGGGGTAGAGGGAAACAACTCAGATCGCTGATCCCGCTGCACGCGAAGCTGGAGCGTAGAAGTATTTCCATGAAAATCCATTAAGGTCAGGGTGAGCTGATGGATCTCGTCGTCTTCCAACAAGATCCGCCCTTGGTCAGCGATGGGTCGATTGGCGGGAAATCGATTTCCCGGCTCGACATAAGCCCGCTCCATTTTCTTGCGGCGCTGCTGATAATATCCGTAATCAAAATGGACGTTGATGTATCGCTTTTCGTCGAAGGCGTATCTCTCCAACGAAAACTCGTGGAGCAAGTCGCCGTCAAGGTCTAGTTTTGCATAATTGATTCCGCAATGGTTTCCCGCTGCGTTGAGAAGATCAAAGGCTTGATATTCAATTCCAACGCGGCCTTTGATTCTGATGACTTGATCAATGCGATATCGGCCATTCTCTCCTAGGGGAGTAAAGACTTTTTTGTCAAAGGTCCCTTCTACGCGGGAGTCCATGTCTAGCGGCTCTAGCCCTAGCAACTGAATGACGGGGGGGCGTGTATCTTCGAGGGAATTTCGATACCAGCGCAGAGGGTTCAAGATTCGCTCCTGCGGATCGCGAATCTCAAAATGGAGATGTGGCCCCAGCGAGCCACCAGAATTGCCACTCCAGGCAATCAGCTCGCCGCGAGCGAAGCGGATTTCATTTTCCGCGAGATAGAGGTCTTGGTTGAATCGCTTGGAAGTGTACTGCTTATTGCGAAGAAAATCCTCCACCTTTGGCGAAAAGCGAGAAAGGTGTGCATATACCGAGAAGTTGCCGTCAGCATGGCGTAGGTACAGCGCATTCCCATAACCGAAAGGACTCACATATATTCGGTACACGTGTCCATCTTCGATCGCTTTGACCTGCGCGCCGGACTTCCCGCCCGTTTTCAGATCGATTCCTGAATGAAAGTGGTTGGACCGAAGCTCTCCGAAAGTTCCGGAGAGTGCGCGGTAGGTGTCGAGGGGAAATACATAGTTGGCCTCTTCCGTCTTAAATGAGACCAAGAGTAGCAATAAGCCCAAGCCAACGAGGGGCGTTAACCATTTTTTATCGAACATGAAAATCGAGCATCTTTTTCCCCTCTAGCCAGCCTTCCACCTGATCGCCGATTGCTAATGCACCCACGCCTGATGGTGTTCCGGTAAACACAAGATCACCTTTTTTTAAGGTGATGAACCGGGTAATGTATGACAGTAGCACCGGCACTGAAAATATCATATCAGCCGTATGGCCGATCTGACGGGTAGTGCCATTGATAGCGCAGGTAAAATGGAGTTGATCCAGTGGCGGCAATGTTGCCGGATCTAACATGACGGACATGGGAGCGGCACCGTCAAATCCTTTTGCGAGGGTCCAAGGTAGGCCTTTTTGCTTAATTTCGTCCTGTAAGTCCCTCGCCGTCAGATCAATCCCCAAGCCGACGCCGTCGATGTAGTCAAGCACATACGCTTCCTCTACGTGCTTAGCTTCTTTGCCAATTCTCAGCACCACTTCGCACTCAAAGTGCAGATTCCTAGTGAAAGCAGGGTAGTACACATCTTTGTTCTCCCTGACGATGGCGGTGTCAGGCTTAAAGAAGAGAATCGGAGATGTGGGAACCGGATTATTCAATTCCCTGGCATGTTCCTGATAGTTCCTACCTACGCACAAAATTTTCATACATCCCGGCTCGTAGCGCTTAGGTGTTATTCACACAACCCCTTAGTGAGGGCGTTATTTTCAAATAAATCTGGAAGCCGAACCGTCGTTTCTCCAATGACATAGCCATTTTCTGGAGTCCAGATGTCCACGATTCGCTCGCAATCTTTGAATAATGAATTTCTAGGCCTTTCATCAGGGAGAAAGTGGAGTTTCCAGGAACTACCTTCCCGAACCAAGTCGTACACGCCTGTGCAAGATTCGTAGTTTAGACTGCGGCTGGAGAGCACGCCTCTCTCTGCTTTTCGATGGAAGTACGTGCTGTCGTCTTTCAATTGAAGGCGATATACCTGATTTTCGTCGCAGTATTCTCCGACAAGCATAGCTCTTACTTCAGCCTCTGGGGGGGATTGCGGCTCACAAGCTACCAAACAACCGACGATAACACAGAGCGCAACAACTGGAATTTTCATGTGTGGGGTTCCGTTTTCGATATCCGTAAAGTTACACAATTAGCTCATGCTTTGGCGGTTTTTTTCGGACTTTGCTTCCGCGATTTCTCGAAGGAGATGACCAGCACCCTCCTCTTCCAGTGCATTTCCTACCACTACCACATCGGCACCATTCTCCCAAAGCTCCCATGCCACAGATCCCGACCGGATACCGCCACCGATGATCAGGGGGAGGGTGACTTGCTGGCTGACGAGCCGCACCATGTAGGGATCCACCGACTGGAGTGCTCCGCTGCCACAGTCCATATAAATGAGACTCATCCCCAAATATTCTCCCGCCAAGGCAGTACAGGCTGCGATGTCGGGTTTGTCATGTGGGATAGGTCGGGTGTTGCTCATGTAGTGAACCGTGGTATCGCGACCGCCATCAATGAGCAGGTAAGCGGTGGAAAGTATCTCAAGTTGGCTCTTTTTGAGCAAGGGGGCAGCAATCACGTGCTGACCAATGAGCAAGTCGGGGTTGCGTCCGCTCAAGAGCGAAAGAAACAGAATGCCGTCGGCTTCAGGATGAATTTGCTGCACACTGCCGGGAAAGAGGATGGCTGGCAGGCCACTCGACCGCTTGAGTTGAACGATCAATTCTCCCCACCCATCAGTAGAGACAAGGCTGCCACCCACTAGAAATAGATCGACCCCAGCCTTTGCAGCTTCCCTCCCGATGCGCATTCCCTCCTCAGGACTGCATTTATCAGGATCGATCAGCATCGCAAAAGCCTTCTGACCCTTGCGCTTGTATTGATGAAGAAGTGAGAGAAGTGGACCTGGCATAGTCGGGGCTGTCTGGATCTGGGAGGGGACCCGCAGGGGAAAAGCGCGGGAAAAGTACGAAAATACCATGGAGGCTCGGTCTTCTTTCCCTGCCAACCTAACATCTTCTGGGAATGTGACCCCGATAAGAACTATTCGGCTTATCGTATCAGCGGGTGAGGGCGTGGCGAAAGCTAGATACGCCCACTGCCATGAACCCAAAGGCCTGCATGACCATGAATGGCAAGATACTGTAGTCCTTGAAATAGAGAGAAAAAAAGATTCCCCCACAAAAATACAGGGCCAAAAATAGCTCTCCATACACCGAGGGGTTGACTTTTCCACCACGGTATTTACCCTTTTTCCACTTGTCCTTTTTTTCCTTGAGATTAAACTTGGGAGTGCGGATAAATGGCGTCTTTTTTCCACGAAATCCCTGAAATACAGCGATGCTATTGTGCAAAGACAGCCCCATCGACAAGGACAAGAAGGGAATATAGTGCCGGATAAATCGCTTGAACCCTGCCTTGACTGAATCCTCTCTCCACACAAATGTGACCACATAGAGCATGCCCAAGATGATGAAGCTCATCAAAAGGGCCGCTACTGGTACAAGCAAAAATTTGACCTGACCTTGAAATGTGGTGTGCTTCATCACCAGCATCGGAACACTTGTCGCGCCTAGCAGCAAGACCAAGATGAACACAGAGCTGCTCAACAAGTGAATGGTTCCGTGAAATTTTCTCATCAGAGTGGCATTCGACTTCCAGAGGGTGATCAGCATTTTACGTGCAACCTCGGCACCGCCTTTCATCCATCGATACTGCTGCGACTTGATGGCCCCCATTTCGGCGGGTAGTTCTGCCGGAGCACCGATCTCATCCACATATCGAAATTTCCATCCCTTGATCTGCGCGCGATAACTGAGATCCAAGTCTTCTGTCAAAGTATCGGCCTGCCATCCGCCCGCATCAATGATGGTCTCCTTTCGCCAGATGCCTGCAGTCCCATTGAAATTCATGTAGTATCCACCCCGGTCGCGACTGAATTGCTCAATGGTAAAGTGAGCGTCCAGGTGAAACGCCTGGATTTCAGTGAACATGGAGTAATTTCGGTTGATATGCTCCCAACGCGCTTGAATCACTCCAATTTTAGGAGAGGTGAAATTGCTCATGGCTGCCCGCAGAAAGCTGGGCTTGGGAAGGAAATCTGCATCAAAAATCGCGAGGTACTCACCTTTGGCAAAACCCATTCCATAGGCCAAAGCTCCAGCCTTGAATCCGTCGCGCTGTGGCCTGCGGACATGTATGGCCTGAAATCCTTGTTCTTGCAACGCTAGGATTTTTTTGGCTGCGAGTTCCACTGTTTCATCAGTAGAATCATCTAACAACTGTATCTCGAATCGATCTTTGGGGTAGTCGAGCGCAGCCATGGAATCTAAGAGTCGCTCGACGACGAAAAACTCGTTGTAAATAGGCAATTGGATCGTTACGAAAGGCACCTCATCTCCCTCCAGCGAGGGCTCTCCCTCGTGTTCATGTCGGTGGCGCACAAAGGTGATGACGAGGTGTAACTGACCTAAGCTATAAATAACGAGGAGAGTCAGGGCGAGCAAATAGACTCCCAATACCAAAAACTCGAGTGTATCAAGTACCAACGTCACGGCTGTAAGTAGGAAAGGAAACTCCCTGAACACAAATTTTGAAAAAACGCGCCAGATCTACATTCGATCAATTGAAACCAACTGTAAATCAGGGCACAAAAATAGAGAATCTTCTGCTCAAAGGTATTTAAAAATGGTCCACAGAATTTTATACCCCGCCATGATTGATCCTTTGACAGTCCCTGTGACTTTAGACACACCAATCCGCTGTCGGTAACGCACAGGCACTTCTTCGCAGCGCAAACGAAGCTTTGCAGCCTTGACTTGCATTTCTACTGTCCAGCCAAAAGTGGTGTCAACCATCCCGATGGCCAGCAAAGCGTCATAGCTCACCGCCCGAAAGGGACCGAGGTCTGAAAATCTTACGCCATACAATCGACGAATCAGCGTTGTAGCAAGCCAGTTTCCAAAAATTTGTTGGGGCATCATGCTGCCCTTTTCTCGCTCACCCAAAGCCCTCGACCCAATCACTAGATCGGCTCTGTGAGATAAGATCGGTGCAAGGACCTCCGGCAATTGCTCCGGGTGGTCAGAATAATCTCCATCCAAAAAGACGACAATCTCTGGTCGATCAGCGGCAGGCTTCGAGGCCAAATAGTCTAGTCCTTTTAGGCATGCGAATCCATATCCTTTTTGGGGTTCTACCAGCACGGTGGCGCCAGCCTTTCTGGCGTTTTCCTCCGTAGCGTCGGTAGATCCGTTGCTGCACACGATCACCTCCTTTACCCATCCTTCCGGGATATCGTCCAGTACTTTGCCAATGGATTTTTCTTCGTTGAATGCAGGTATGATGACGTAGACCAGGGGGAGATTCATGTGATGTTCCGCGTTCGATTCAGCTGCAAGTAACAAAAGTTTCGGCCTTCTGGTGTCGCAGTCACGACATAAGAAATTACGTATCTTCGCCGCCGATGGATCCTAGCACCTCTACTTATCTTCAGCAAGCCATCAACATGGCATTGCAGGCAGTACCGGGACTGTATGCAGAAATGGTGCTGGCTGCCGGTATCCTTGCCGGGCTTCTGGTGTCGATGTACCCCCCCAGGCTGTCAATGTGGCTACTTCCCTCCGTTTGCATTGTCGCTTTCGCAGTGGTGTTGTTTTTTTTGTCCACTTCGACGCATGTGTCTTCCCCTACTGATTGGTTGAAGTCACATCCGGCATCACGCTGGGTACAAGGGTTGAGCGTCGTGGTGTGCCTCGCCCTTCTCTATCCTTTGGCGACAGACAAGCGCTTGCAAGCCGAATCGGATCAAAGACGGGGAGAACGTATCGTATTCATGCTGTCTCTTTTGCTGGGAATGTTCCTCTTGGTTCGTTCCAGCCATTTTCTAGTGGCATATATTGGGATCGAATTCATGTCGATCTCTTCCTATGTCTTGGTGTCATTTTCTCGTCGGGAGGCCCGCTCAGCTGAGGCAGGGCTGAAGTTTTTCATTTTTGGCGCTTTTTCTTCGGGTTTATTTCTCTACGGCGTGTCATGGCTTTACGGACTCACTGGCACCCTGCAATTCACCGATCCTTCCTACCCCAGCGGACTTGCTCAGGCAGGCAGTGCCATATGGCTTCTTCCCAGCATCCTGATGTTACTGGGCTTGCTCTTCAAGCTCGGCGCCTTCCCGATGCACGCGTGGATGCCCGATGCATGGGAGGGAGGCACTTACCCTGTGAGCGCACTTTTGTCAATCGTCCCGAAAGCCGGAGCTTTTCTGTTCCTACTTTGGGTGATTCAGGCATACGAGGGCCTGGATGGCTTCGAGACCTTGCGCTGGCTTGTGGGATTGACGGCCATCGCGAGCATGACCTGGGGCAATCTGGCTGCGCTTCGACAAACTCATCTGCGGAGGCTACTGGCCTATTCAAGTGTGGCACACGCGGGTTTTCTGCTCATGGCGCTGAGCATCGCCAGCACGGAGAGCTTTCAGGCGGGCCTGTTTTACCTCACGATGTATGCTGTGATGAATACGGCGATGTTTTTCATGGCCGATGGTTTTCACCGTGGCTTGGGCCACGCCCGCTGGCAAGAATGGGAAGGGAGGGGAAGACTTTTTCCTTGGGCAACAGCCTCAATGGCGATCATTCTGGCTTCGCTTACAGGACTACCTCCCTCGGGTGGCTTCATCGCCAAGTGGGTTTTGTTCCTATCTGCGCTAGATCCGGCGACTCCGCTTACCATCTCGTTGGTGATAGCTGCTGCAGTCAACACTGTTCTTGCTCTGGCATACTACATGGTGATTCCTTCGCGGATGGTCTTTCGACCCGCTCCGCTTGGAGATGCGGCGGCCAACCGATTTCCTGCCTACGAATGGGTCGGCGGAATGCTCCTTGGGGTGACACTGCTAATCATGGGAATATGGGGATTCGATCGGCTCATTACTCTGTTCGCCTCCTGGTTTTGAACAAGCGTTTATGGAATCAGGTATAGCTATCTGTCTTACTCTCAGCGTATGTAGCTGCCCGTGGCCAATGGAACTCGTTGCGTGAAGGGTACTTTGAGCGAAAAATTGTTAGTTTTAACATCGGAATTCAACCACATGATCATTCGAAGGAAAAAAGTACTCATCGTAGCTAGCTGGATGTTTTTGGCCAGCTGTAGTCCTTCAGTACCTTCCGAAGAAAAAGGTGTGGGCCAAGTGTCTGCCTCTGATTCTGTCCTTCTCGAGGATACCATCACCCCCGGAATTCACAAACCCATTCCCGCCTCAGAGTCTTCTACCTTCGGGGCTATCACGATTGCTGTGGACGAGTCCATCCGGCCTATTATTGAGGCCCAGATTGATGCATTTGAATTTACGTATCCCACAACAAGTATTCGGGCTTTGTACCTCCCCGGCGAAGAGGCCATTGCCCGCATGATTGCTTCAGATTCAATCAGAATGGCCATTACTTCCCGGCGGCTTTTTGCAGACGAGGAAGCCTTGCTCGCGAAAAGGCGCATCAACCCTAAGTACGCCCACGTTTTTTCTGACGGGGTGGCGCTTGTAGCACATCCAGCGCTGGGTGTGCCGCAACTGAGTGAGGCGCAGCTCCTCGGCATTGTCCAGGGCAACCTCACATCCTGGAAGGATGTTGATCCGACGCTGCCTGAAAGATCCATTGAGCTGATATTCGATCACGGATCTTCCAGCATCCTGCAAGAGATTCAGCGTGAAGTCGTCGGGGGGGAGCCTATTGCTGCGCAAATCTATGCCCTGAGTAGTTCACCTGAAGTCTTAGACCATGTGGCGACTCACCCCGGCGCATTGGGATTTGTAGGATTTAGCTGGCTAAGTGATCGCGATCGCGCACAGGTAAAAATATGGGAGGAGAATCTTATCTTTGTTAGGCTTGAGAAGTCTAAGGCACCGGGAATCCCTTGTGCATTTACTCAAGCTTTTTTTCCACCCGCACAAAGCTTCATTCATCAGGGCTGCTATCCGCTGAACCGAAATATATACACCATTCTTCGAGAAACTACCCACGGGCTGGGCACAGGGTTCGTATCTTTTCTAGACGGCCACATTGGTCAGAAAATTATCCATAAATCCGGCTTGGTAGCTGTCCATGGCGTAGGTCGAGACATGATCTTACCACCCAAACCAGATGAATACAAGGATCCTTCTGCCAAAATGCTCACGCCTCCATAATCCGTTCGTCCACTTTCATCTCAGGCCTGGGACGCTACTCAGCGCCGATTTTTTTCCTCTCCGATTACCCAACACTTTCTCAAAAAATTGAAACTATGCTGAAGTACGCTTTCATGCTCTTTACAGGTATCCTGCTGCTGGGGCAGCCGATGCTACAAGGTCAAGACTTGGCCTCGGCCTTAGAACTCTATGGTCAAGAACAGTACGACGAAGCCGATGCCGCACTACGTGCGATGCTCAACGGCACCGAACGCCTCAAGAATACCGATGAGGTGTACTATTGGCTGGGGATGATCAAATATCGCCAGGATGCTTATGAGCAAGCAAAAGCACTGTTCCAACAAAGCTACGACACAAAAAGCAAGTCTCCTTATGCCAACGCTGGTCTTGGGCTCATCCTCATGATTGAGGCCAACTATACAGAGGCTAACAAGCACCTCGTAGATGCAGAGACCTATAGCAGGTTAAAAATTCCTGAAGTGGTGTACGCGATCTCTGAAGCTTATTTGAAGGGCACTGCGCCAGAAATTGGAAAAGCCAAGCAGCTCCTTTATTCAAGAAGAACCGAGGACCCTGCTGATCCAAGGACCTACATCATGTTGGGCGACTACTATAAGGTGCAAGGCGTGCCCGAACTCGCCATTCAGGAACTGGAAAACGCCATCAAACTGTCTCCAAATTATGTGCCCGCTTACACCGGACTGGCTGAACTCTACTACCAACGCGGAAAAGAAACCCGCTCTGCTGAAGATTACCAAAAAGGCTATGAAATGGTGTCTAAAGCCTTGGAACTGAATCCGAATTATGCCCCTGCTTACCGTGCCAGAGCAGAGTTGTTTTTGATTTCCTCTGCTTCCAACAAATATGAGCGAGCACGCCAAGACATCGAAAAGTACCTTGAGCTGGCCGGAGATGACCTTAAAGCACGGGTCCGCTACATTCAGTTTCTTTTCCTTACCAACGACTACCAGCTCGTGCTCAATGAGATCAACAGCATTGACACAGTCACCAATGTGCTTCGTCGCCTCAAGGGTATGTCTCATGCAGAGCTTGGCAACTTCGACCAAGCCAAAGCCGCCATGGACGATTATTTCTCTAACGTCGCAGAGCAATATACCATTGCTGCTGACTACCAAGTGTATGGAGATGTTTTGAGAAAAGCAGGAGAACTGGACAAAGCTGACGAATACTACAAAACGGCTATGTCTAAAAACCCTGAGCAGTACAAAGACCTGTACGACAAGCTGGCAGGAGAGTACCAAGCTGCTGCAAAAGCCATCGTTTCTGAAGCTGGAGACATTAAGAAGCAAGCCAAAGCGCAAGAAGGCGTCGCCAAGTCTGCCTATGAGGCGGCCAATGAGTGTGCCCGCAACAAAAATGAGGCTTGTCGTGATTCTATGAAGCGCGTCATGGATGGCGCGGTGGAGCAAAACAAGGTCCTCTTGGCGCAGGCTGAGTCTGTCGAGGCAGGTGCTCTCAAAGAATATGCAAGAGAGGCTTATTACCGTCAGCAGGCCATTGTCTATGCAGACCCGATTACCCTCACGCACTATAAGGACTTGGGAACGGCTCATTACAATGCCAAGGAATATGAAGCTGCTGAGGCTGCTTTCAAAAAAATGTCCGAGCTCAAGGCTGACTTCATGCTCCCATACACCTATCGGTTCAGAATCGCTTATTACCTGGAGCAGGTGGACCCTGAAGTCAACGATTGGATCGCTAAGCCAGTAGCGGATGATGTGGTGAAGGCATTTGAGTCCAACCCAACCGGGACGGGTCTTAGCAATGCCGACCTACAGTCTCTCCTCCTCGCCTATGAAGTGTTGGCCCTCTACGCCTTCGATCCAGAAGGAGACAACAAAGACTACAATTGTGCCGGGGCCAAGCCTTGGATCGAGAAAGCGGTAGCCATCGATCCACAATATGCGCGGATTCAACCAGTGAAAAACTATTGCGACGAAGTACAAAATCGTTAGAAACAGTACGGCAATTCTCTCCTCGAAAGGATGAAGTTGACTTTCCGATACCAATCAAAAAGCCCGGCATTGCCGGGCTTTTTGATTTTTTTATATCTGATATTCGGAGATGCTATCAAGACGCAGAAAGAACTTCCTCGACAGGGTCTGACTCCCTTTTCAGCCTTACCTTCACCTTGACAGGATTGTGATCTGAGTACTTGAATGCCTCGTCGAAAGTCGTGACAGTATCAAGCGCCACGTTAGGAGAAAGGAGAAAATAGTCGAGCACGACTCTTGGGGTTGATGATGGAATGAAGGACGTACGCAATTGCCGATTGGTAGGAGCTGCGGGATCCCAAGCCCAAGTCCAACCGGTATCGGGATACACTTCAGGCACAAAGAATTTGGCATTTTCCTCCGTCTTCTTCCATTCGAAGCCGGGATGGCCTGTATAAGTAGCGGGATATTGATTCCAGTCTCCTCCCACGATCACGTAATTTCCCAGCGCATACTCATCCAGCAAGACTTCCTTGAGCTGAATCATTTGTCGCTGCTTCAATGTGCCATCGTCATAAGCAGAGTTGTGAGTGTTGATCAATACCAGCTCCTTGCCGTCTGCCACAGGAAAGCGCTGGAGCAGGAAGCATCTGTCTAGAAAAAATAAGTAGGTAGGCCAATCAAAATTTCCCTCGTAAGAGTGCCTCACTGAGGACGTAGGGGTGGACTTGGAAAAAGTCGTGATGCCAGCATTCACATGTCCCATCGGATCTTGAAAGGGAATCGGGATAAATTTCACGACGTAATTCGGTGCAAAAACCCCTGCAAATCCCGGAAGCAACGCTTTCAAGTCGGCAAACTGATCTGTGTCCCAACTCCGCTTGGCAGAGCGATCGACCTCCTGCAGAAAGAAGACATCCACCTCGTTGCGCCAGTCGCGTAACTTAGCAGAAATCCCCTCCAAATTTTTCTTCACGACAGCGGCGGGCATCCGAACTGTTTTTCCGCCGTCGTAAAAAAAGTCGGACTCTGCACCAAGACCGGCATAACCGATGTTCCAAGTGACAATCGACAGCGTATCCGGCAGGGTTTCCACACTTCCCTGCCCATAGGTACTCATGTTTTCTTGAGGGGCAGGCCGGTAATCTGTGATCATGCCATAGCCAATCACTCCTGCGAAATACAGAAAGATCATGAGGAGCGGAAACAAAATCAGATAGAGAATCACTCGATACTTTTTCATCATACAAGCTACAAATGGTGGTCAAAAGAGTAAGGAGAAACCTTCGTCCAACCCGCAAAAATCTTGTTGAACGGAGGGATTCTAAGCATTTATGAGCGAATTCCATCGATCTGAGGAATTACTTTATTCCGTTATTCCGATGGGCGAGGATTTCGACGATCTTGCTTCAGACGATGGACAGCACGTGCACGCGTTTCTTGTTCCTTTACGGAATACTTCCGGATTTTGAGGGTCTTTCCTTTCATAATCAAAGGGTCGGGTAAACCGTCAAGCAGGTCGTATGAATGCTTGGGAAGATCCACGATTGCGTGCTCATCATACAGCGTAATGGTGCCGATATCTTCCGCCTGCATCCCTACTTCGCTGGTAAAAAAGCCCACAATGTCAGCCTTGCGAATTTTATCTTTTTTTCCGCGGGAGAGGTGATATTTGGTCCATTTGTCCTGCTCGGAGGCTTCAGTACTGCGCTTGTCCAGGGGCTTCACAGCCATTTCCTTCAGCGGCATATCCAGCAATCGATGGTGATTTTGCAAATGAATTCGCTCCATCTCACTCACCAAAATGTTGTACACTTTGCCCTTGTTTCCAGCCCGGCCCGTTCTTCCCACCCGGTGAAGGTAAAAATCATATTCCTCTGGCATAGAGAGGTTGATCACGGCGGGCAAATCCGGGACGTCTAGCCCCCTGGCCGCGAGGTCCGAAGCCACGAGATAGTCTATGTGCCCCTCTTTGAAGCGCCAAAGGATTTGTTCCCGCTCTTTCTGATCCTGATTGCCATAGTAGGATTCCGTGCGAAACCCGCAGTTGCGCAGAAAGCCCGTGAGGGTCAAAACCGCCTCTCTTCTCCCGGCAAATATCAAGGCCTTGTGCACTTTGTATTGTGATAGCAATCCTGCGAGGTAGGCTTCCCGCTGTCCTTCTTTCGCCTGGATTTCATAGAAACTCAAGGTCTTGAGCAGATCTTTAGGCTTCATCCGGACGAGTTTCACGGGTCGAAATCGCTCCCGCATCATGGCTTCAGCATCCGGAGAGATCGTTGCGGAAAAAAATCCTATCTGTGCAGTACTGCGAATGTGCTCCCTCAAATGGTCGAAATCTCGTTGAAATCCCTGCTCCAGCAGTTTATCACCTTCGTCGATGATGAGAAAGCGTATGTCTCGCCACAAAAAATCCCACTGATAGTGAGACATCAAGTCCTTGAGCCTGCCTGGCACAGCGACCAGAATATGGGCAGCACTTTTCACCGCCTGAAAGCTCTCTTCCATCGGCACGCCACCATACACAGCCGCCACGCGGAGCTGATCCCCCGCAAAAAAACTTTGGAGCATCCGCTGGATTTGCATCGCCAGCTCCCGAGAAGGCACCAAGACCAATGCTTGGGTGCTTTTTTTCATCAAATCCAGTCGGGTGATCAGCGGCAAGCCATAAGCAGCCGTCTTCCCGGTGCCTGTGGGCGCCTCGACGATAAGATTTTTTTTCTGGAGAAACAGCGGGATCACCTTCTCCTGCACCAGGGTAGGTTCATAAAATCCCAAAGACTCCACGGCTTCTACCACCCTGGGGTGAAGCTCATAACGTGAAAAATTGCCACCACTAAACATCTTGCAAAGCTACACCATGCGACACTCTTAGGAAAACGCTGTAACTTTTTTCCTCTTCTTCATTCTACCATCAGATCGAAGCCACCCTACACCCCAATTCCTTTGACCAGGATTTCGCATTCTACCGCACAGATCCAAGAAGAGCAACTTCTTGTGGAAGCCGCACAGCGGAATCTACGGCTTTTTGACCCCCTGTATCGGAGATACCATGAGGCCATTTTTCGATTTGTGTTCAAAAAAGTGAGAAACATGGATCTTGCAGACGATCTCGTCTCGCAAATTTTCCTAAAGGCCCTGCACAACCTCCCTAACTACCAATTTCGTGGTCTGCCATTTTCTGCATGGCTCTATCGAATCGCCGCCAACGAAGTCAATCAGTATTTCCGAGACGAAACCAAGACCCGCCACGTGAGCATAGACAGCGGTGGGTTGGTCGAGATCATCGAGTCGATGGCCGAGGCAGAAGAGGCCGAACCACTTGCTTATGAGACCTGCAGCGATGCCCTGATCCTCAGCTTTCAGTCTTTGACGTCCGAAGAAATCGAGTTTATTGAGATGCGCTTTTTCGAAAAACTCTCTTTCCGAGACTTGGCTTTCGTGTGCGACATCACTGAAAACTACGCCAAGGTGCGCATGCACCGCCTCCTCAAAAAACTTAAGAACATCATGGAACAATCCCTTCGCAAAATCTCCAGCTGAAGGGCTACTCCTCCTACCCATGCCACGCTACCAAATTCATATCGACCCTACCCCGCCCGATTCCGAAGAAATCCGCAATCGTCAGAACTTTGATGAGCTGTATGCTCAGTTCCAAGCGGCGAAGCAGATCGATGACCTGCCAAAATCCCATTCGCATACCGGCGCCATCATTGGCTGGGCCATGGCAGCCGTTGGGGTGTTGCTGTTGGTTTACTTTGCGATCTCTTCTGACCCTGCGTCCAAGGCTCTGGCACCCACTGACTCAGATCCTGCTGCTAATACTACTATCTTCGATTCTCCCTTGATCCCCGAGCATACGTGGGAAGTGACTACAGCGAAAGACACCTTGTTCAACCTGTCCCAAAATGTCAATTTATACCTTCCGGCTAGCACTTTGCGCGATTCCCTCCGTGAAGGGCAGACGCTTCGGATTAGCTATCGACTGCTCGACCAAGCTGCGGAACAGTTTGTGAGTGGGGTTTTTGGCGCGGAACAACCTTTGGGAATCTTTGCATCCATTGATGGTCAACCCGTTTCGCAGCTACCTGGCGCGACGTTGCAGATTTTTCAGGGTGGAGATAACCTCTATGCCTGGCAGCGTACCGAGCAGATCTGGACACCCATCAAAGGAAATTCTCTTAGCTACTTATCCACCAACCCCGCTACACCGATTCCTCGGCCAGCAGCGCCTACCATTTTGTCACAGCAAGCCAGTGACCAAGGCATCCCAGAGTTGGTTCCAGCCCCAGTTCCTCCTCGCAAGCCATTTGGCGTGAAGGTGCGAAATCGAGACGACCTACCGCAATTTCGTGAGCGCCCCATTGTATTTTGGGAATATCTCCCAGAGCCTGGCTCCACTGATCCTTGGGAAGCTGGACTCATTGATGATACCTGGGGCCAGGTCCATGTCAAGCCTATCCGAAAAGGAACTTTCGAGCTCAATTTCTCTCGCAGCAACAGCGCTGGGGGGCTAGACATTCGACGGGTGATCGCTCGCCCCTACCCAGCAAACACGGAGGAGCAAGCGATGGCATTATTCGAAACCCGCCTGAGCGAGTATCATGAGCAAATGGCACAGCGAAAAGCCATTCTTTTGCAGATACAGGCCTTTGAAAAAGCAAAAGCCCGCGCACTACTGGATCACGAAGCAGCGATCAGGGCTTGGGAGGCAAAGAAAGATGGCGAGATGGAAGCTGCAAGCAAAATAATCGAATATCCACTAGCCCAATTTGGCTATTACGCAGATTCTCCGATAGAAACTCCATCTCACCCTTTCAATCTTAGTCTCTTTCTCGCGTCAAAAGGTCATCCGGGAGGACAGCAAACGGCCTTCTCGCGGGTAGCAATCGCATCCAGTAAAGGAAAAAGTCTTCGAATGGCCTCGCTTTCCGACCACAAATGGCAGGTGACTCATTCTCCTGAATACGACTCGGTATGGGCAGTCGCCGATGGCAAAATATGGACAGGGAAAATTGCAAAAATCGCGAACAACGAGGCGCTTGTAGAAATGACTTCTCTGCCAGAGCACATTCAACAAGGTGAGGACATGATCCGATTTCTCCAAAGTCCAAATTAAGTACACCCATCATTGAGTTCCTCTCCGAAAGGAGGTTGTAGCATCAACAAAGTCTTAGGCTGGCAGTTCAACTACCTAGCGGCAGATTCTCTCCTTTTTCTACCTTTGAAGGTACTTGCAGAGAACTTACACGCACCGCTCCCAAGCCTATGGACAAACTTCGAATTCTCGCCGCCTCCTTGGAGGGCGAGTTATACACTGACCACGCCATGCGGGCGCTCTATGCTACCGACGCCTCTGTGTACCGCGAAATGCCCCTCGCCGTGGCGCATCCCAAGCATAAGCAAGACCTTCTTCAGCTGGTACACTTTGCAAGAATGGAGGGCTACGCCCTGGTCCCTCGCGCAGCAGGCACTTCCCTTGCCGGACAATGCGTAGGAAATGGCATCGTGGTGGATGTATCAAAATACATGACCGCGATCCTTGAAGTCAACGCGCAGGAAAGATGGGCTAAGGTCCAGCCAGGCGTGATTCGCAATGACCTCAATGCGTTTTTGAAGCCTCATGGACTTTTTTTCAGTCCCAACACTTCCACTGCCAATCGTGCCACGATCGGCGGCATGGTCGGCAATAACTCTTGCGGGTCTTATTCTATTGTGTATGGAAGCACAAGGGAACACACGATCGAGGTGGAAGCCATTTTAAGTGATGGCTCGGCGGTGACCTTCGGCTCGCTGACTCCTGCCGAGTTTGATGCAAAATGTGAAGGAAATAGCCTAGAAGCCCAAATTTACCGCCAAATGCGCGAGGAGCTTTCTCTCCCGTCGCAGGCAAATTCTATTCGCCAGCATTTTCCTAAGCCCGAGATCCATCGCCGAAACACCGGCTATGCTGTCGATATCCTTCTGGAGAGCGAAAGGTTCACAGAAGGCGGCGAGCCCTTCAACTTTTGTAAGCTACTAGCTGGCTCTGAAGGTACATTGGCTGTCTTCACCGAGATCAAGGTCCATCTTGATCCCCTTCCTCCCGCTGTCACAGGCTTGGTATGCGCTCACTTTACCTCAGTGTTGGAGTCTTTGAGAGCTGTGCAATTGACCATGAAGCACCGACCCCGGGCTGTGGAGTTGATGGATAAAATCATCTTGGATTGCACCAAAGGGCAAAAAATGTACGAGCCGTACCGATTTTTTGTACAAGGAAATCCCGGTGCCATCTTGGTCATTGAGGCAGGGGGCGACACTTCAGAGGAAGTGGATGCACAATTGACAGAAATGATTGTCGACATGCAGGCGGCCGGGTATGGCTATGCCTTCCCGAAACTCTGGGGCAAGGAAATGGAAAATGCCTGGTCCCTTAGGGCGGCTGGGCTGGGCCTGCTTTCCAACATTCCCGGCGATGCAAAAGCCGTGGCAGTGATTGAAGATACGGCTGTCACAATCGAGGAATTGCCGCAATACATTGAGGAATTCGGACGAATGATGGCCACGCACGGCCAGCAAGCTGTGTATTATGCCCATGCGGGTGCAGGCGAAATTCACCTTCGCCCCATTCTCAACCTCAAAGAAGCGCATGACCGTCGATTGTTTCGAGAGATTGCAAATGACACAGCCAAGCTGGTGAAAAAATATCGGGGGTCTCTTTCGGGCGAACATGGCGATGGCCGACTCCGAGGAGAATTTATTCCTATGATGATCGGCGAGGATAATTACGAATTTCTGCGCCGGGTCAAGCAGCTATGGGATCCACAAAATATTTTCAATCCCGGCAAAATCGTGGATGCTCCGCCCATGGATACTCACCTGCGCTATGAAGCAGGCCAACCAACCCGGGAGTTCAAGACCATTTTTGATTTTTCAGACACAGAAGGGATTCTGCGCGCTGCCGAAAAATGTAACGGCTCGGGAGATTGTCGCAAAACCCATCTCTCGGGGGGGAGCATGTGTCCCAGCTACATGGCCACCCGCAACGAGAAAGACACTACCCGCGCTCGCGCCAACATCCTCCGAGAAATCCTCACCCGCAGTGAGGACGACAATCCCTTTGCCAGCAAAGAGATTTACGAGGTAATGGACCTTTGCCTAAGTTGCAAGGGATGTGCTTCGGAATGTCCTTCCAATGTAGATGTAGCGACACTCAAAGCGGAATTCCTGCATCAATATTACCAATCACACGGGGTCCCGCTCCGTGCCAGGGCCATTGCCAACATCGGGAAAATCAATGCCTTGGGTGCCAAGATCCCCGGCATTAGCAACTTCTTTCTGGGCAATTATTTCACCAGCGCTCTGCTGAAAAAGACCTTAGGCATCGCCTCCAAGCGCTCTCTTCCAGCGCTAAGCAAAAGTCTTAGGTCTTGGTATGAGAAAAACGAAACGAGGTTTAGCTCAAAAAAGCCAAGAGGAGCGGTGTACTTTTTTTGCGATGAGTTTACCAATTACAACGACGCATCGGTCGGCCAAAAAGCCATAGAGCTGCTTCATCGGCTTGGCTACACAGTCCTCATGCCGCGGCATGCGGACAGCGGTCGTGCCTATCTGTCCAAAGGACTCCTGAAGGAAGCCCGCCGCTTGGCGATGTACAATGTCCACACCTTCCGCGACCTCGTGTCGGCGGAGACACCGCTGGTTGGCTTGGAGCCTTCCGCAATTTTGAGCTTTCGGGACGAGTATCCGAAACTCGTGATCCCAGAGGCTCGCGCTGCTGCAAAAGACTTGGCCCGCCACTGTCTCACCATTGAAGAGTTTCTGGCTGGAGAGGCAGAGAAGGGGAAAATTTCTTCAGCAGATTTTTCTGCCGAACCCAAGCGCATCTTACTTCACGGCCACTGCCACCAAAAGGCGCTCAGCTCAATGAAACCAACCACCACGCTGCTTTCTTTGCCAGCTAATTTTCAAGTAGAGTCGATACCTTCGGGTTGCTGCGGGATGGCCGGATCCTTTGGGTATGAAGCGGAACATTATGACTTATCGATGAAAGTGGGCGAACTCGTTTTATTTCCTTCGGTGAGAAAAGCAGAAGCTGACACGGTCATCGTAGCGCCTGGCACCTCTTGCCGGCATCAGATCTGGGATGGGACGCAGCGAAAAGCGCTTCATCCAGTGGAGATTTTATGATAGGATAAACGAATTCCCTCGACCCCTGCGCTGCTCATGGGCAGCTGCGGGGAGTTCCCTTTTTTGATTCGAACAATTCAAATTTCCATTGGCCTTGCGTATCTTACCCCAATGTCAAAAAAGTTAGGTCTGCTCTACCTCAAGCTGTTTGGATGGCAATTGCTCGGAACGCGCCCGACGCAGCCCAAGTATGTCCTCGCCATCGCGCCGCATACAAGCAACATCGATTTCTTCTTGGGGTTGGCCGTTCGCGCTGCGTGGCAGCTACCGGCCAAGTTCATGGGGAAATCGCAGCTGTTTCGACCGCCTTTTGGATGGCTGTTCCGGTGGCTTGGCGGCTATCCCGTCAATCGCAAGGAGAACCAAAACCATGTCGAGGCGGTCGTGGAAATTTTCCAACAGCATGAGGTGTTTGCGATCGGTATTGCACCAGAAGGCACCCGAAAGGCGAGCAGTACTTTTAAGTCAGGATACTACTACATTGCCAAGGCGGCTGGAGTGCCCATTATTCGGGTCGCATTTGACTACGCCACTCATCGGGTGATCTTTGATGAGCCTTTTTACCCAAGTGACGATGCGGAAAAGGACTTGAAGGAAATCCGTGACTGGTTCAAGCCTTTCAAAGGTTATCACCCGGAAGCTGGGGTCAATTGAAATTATTCGTTTCTTATTTTGCACCAAAAATTGATCCTCCGAAAAGCACCAAACAGGTGATTTCGGAGGATTCAATTTTTTAGCAATGCTGTTTGGGGAAGGTAGCTGCTGCCTAGGATGCGCTTGTACTCAGCATCGACACACTGCGGCGAACAAACTCCGTGAGGGCCTTTCCTTGAAGCATTTGCTGGGAAAGCAAGGCTAGATCCACCAACTGCCGAGCTAAATCTTCATGATCGCCTTCCGTTGAGAAAGTCTGCACGACAGGGTGCGCAGTGTTGATGACCAAGTTGACGGAGTCTGGAAAGTCCATGCCGAAGCCACCTCCTCCATTCATCGCGGCCATTTCTTTCATTCGGCGCATGAACTCTGGACGTGTGATCAGTACAGGCAAATCGTTGCTCGTGAGCTTCGTGAGCTGAATCTGCATGTGTGACTCTGGTTTGATTTTATCGAACAGCTCGCGCAATCCTTTTTCCTGATCTTCGGTCAATCCCGCCTGATTCTCCTCAGCATCAGTCTTGGGAATGAGCTGATCGATGGTGTCACTGTCCACCCTCACCCATCGAGACTTTTCTTGCTTGCGCTCAAGGTGTTGAATAAGGTGATTGTCGAGAATTCCATCCAGCAGGAGCACATCATATCCTCTTTCTTCCGCCGTGCGAAGGTAGATGTCTTGGGACTTGGGATCGTTGGCATAGAGATACACCACAGTCTCGGTTTGGTCGGTCTGTGACGGAGCTATTTTCTCTTTGTATTCCGATAGGGTGAAATGATTTCCGTGGACGTTCGAGAGGAGAGCAAATTCTCGGGCTTTTTCGTCAAATTTCTCGTCGGTGATCATGCCATATTTCACGAAAGTGGAGATGTCCTTCCACTTTTCTTCGAAGGCCGTACGATCCTCCCGGAAAATTTCTTGCAGCTTATCGGCCACTTTGCGCGTGATGTAGCTGCTGATTTTGCGCACATTCGGGTCTCCCTGGAGATAAGATCTGGAGACGTTCAGGGGAATGTCGGGCGAATCGATGACTCCTTGCAGGAGCATCAAGAATTCCGGGACAATGTTGCTCACCTCATCGGTGATGAAAACTTGGCGAGAATAGAGTTGAATCTTGTTGCGACGTGGATCAAGATCCGGGCGAATCTTGGGAAAGAAGAGCACCCCGTTGAGGGTAAATGGGAAATCCACATTTAGGTGAATCCAAAAGAGCGGCTCTTGATCGTAGGGGTATAATTCACGGAAAAGGCCGAGATACTTTTCATCGTCAAGCTCAGCAGGGGCTTGCTTCCAAATCGGGTTGGGATTGTTGATAATGTCGTCACCGAAGCGAATCTCAATGGGGAGAAATTTTCCATATTTCTCCAACAACGTGCGGATTCTGACTTCTTCGAGGTATTCTGCTGCATCTTCACTGAGGTGAAGAATGACCTCGGTTCCACGAGATTCCTTTTCTGCTCCCTCAAGCTCGTAAGCCGTACTGCCTTCGCAGGTCCAACGCACAGCAGGGTCATCTTGATAAGATTTGGTGATTACCTCTACCTTGTCCGACACCATGAAGGCCGAGTAAAACCCCAAGCCGAACTTGCCGATGATCTCGTCCCCTTTGGCGACATCCTTGTATTTTTTCAAGAATTCTTCGGCTCCAGAAAAGGCAACTTGGTTGAGGTATTTATTCACATCCTCCTCCGACATCCCGATGCCCCGATCTACAATTGTCAAGGTACGGGCCTCTTTGTCTATTTTCACCTCAATGGTGAGGTCGCCGAGTTCTCCTTCGAACTCGCCTCGACTGGACAGGAACTTCAGTTTTTGGGTCGCGTCCACCGCATTTGACACCAACTCTCGCAGAAAGATTTCCTGCTCGGAGTAAAGCGACTGCTTGATGATGGGAAAAATGTTTTCGGTACTGACTGTAATATTTCCGCGTTGCATGGGATGACTAAGGTTTGGGGAAAACATAAATATACCCGTCTATGAAAGCAAAGGGAGTGCCTTAGCCATTTCACCCCCTAAGTCCTGACAGAGTGGCAGGACTTAGGGTGCGTGTGTCAAAATAAGCATGGGTTTGTGGCAAATTTTACCGCAATGCTGCCAGCATTAGCTCACCTGGCTACCACTGTCGGTAAGCGCTGCTGGCGACAATTGGATCAGCTGCTTGGCGGCATTTTCAGCAAACAGAATCATGCCTTGCGACGTGACGCCTCGAATTTTTCTGGGCGCTAAGTTCATCAGGACTGGCACTTGCTTACCGACCAAGTCTTCTGGCGCAAAAAATGCAGCGACGCCGGAGACGATGGTGCGAATGTCCACCCCCGTATCGACTTTGAACTGGAGAAGCTTATCTGCCTTGGGCACCCGGCTCGCCTCCAAGATGGTTCCGATTCGAATGTCGAGCGCCTGCCATTGCTCAAAAGTCACTTCTTCCTTCACAGGCGGAAAGTTTACCTCTGCTGCTTCTGGCGCTGGTCCGGCTAGCTTCTGAAGCTGAATCTCAATGACTTCATCCGTGATTTGCTCAAATAAAACAGGGATGTCTCCAGTGCGGATTTGATGGCCAGGAGCTACGAAGAATTCCCTTTTTTGGCCCGCTATGTTGTCCCAATCGAAGTGGTTGCCATCGATTTGGAGCAAATCAAAGATCTTGGTTGCTGTTTTGGGCAAGAAAATACGCGACAACGCGCCGATGACCCCGATGATTTCCAGGCAACTCCAGAGCACGGGCGCCACAGCGTCAGGATCTGTCTTCCACTTTTTCCAAGGTTCCTCCTCGGTGAGAAACCGATTTCCCACACGAGCGATGTTCATGAAAGCAGCCTGTGCCTCTCGAAATTTGAAGTTTTCCAAGGCCTTCTCGATCTCGGCGATCTGCCCTTGAATCTCCTGATATGCAGCGATGGCTGATTTGTGTTCAGCAAGCTTGCCCGGCTGCGGTGCTACTCCGCCATAGTATTTGTTGGTGAGCACCATCACCCGGTTGACAAAGTTGCCCAGGATTGCGGCCAGTTCATTGTTGTTGCGCGCCTGAAAATCTTTCCAAGTGAAGTCTGCGTCCTTGTTTTCCGGCATAATGGAGCAGAGCGCGTAGCGCAGGACATCTTCTTTACCTGGAAAATCCTCTAGGTATTCATGTAGCCACACCGCATAGTTGCGAGAAGTGCTCATCTTTTCGCCTTCGAGGTTTAGAAACTCATTGGCGGGGACGTTGTCCGGCACGAGATAGTCACCTACCGCATGTAGGATCGCCGGGAAGATGATGCAGTGAAACACGATATTGTCCTTTCCGATGAAGTGAATCAGGCGGGAGTTGTCCGCTGGATCGGATTGGGCTTTCCAATATTTTTCCCAGTCATTGCCCGTATCCATGGCCCACTGCTTGGTGGCAGAAATATAGCCGATCGGCGCATCCATCCACACATAGAGTTTTTTTCCTTCGGTATCAGGAAGCGGCACATCTACCCCCCAGTCCAAGTCGCGTGTCATGGAGCGTGGTTGGAGACCTTCTTTCAACCAGGAAGTACACTGCCCATAGACATTGTTTTTCCAAATTCCTTTTTTTCCTTCGAGGAGCCACTCTTCTAGCCAAGGCTGGTACTTGTCGAGTGGGAGGTACCAATGCTTGGTCGTTCGCAGGACTGGCGGTTTGCCGCTGAGGGTAGATACGGGCTGAATGAGATCGTTGGGATTGAGGGAAGACCCGCAATTCTCACACTGGTCTCCATAGGCGCGATCGTACTTGCACACCGGGCAGGTGCCCACGACATATCGATCGGCGAGAAACTGCTGAAATTCTTCGTCAAAAAACTGATCCGACTCCTGCACCACAAATTCGCCTAAGCGATTGAGCTTGGAGAAGATCTCTTGTGCTGTCTGGTGATGAATTGGAGCACTGGTCCTGTGATAAATGTCGAACTCAATGCCAAACTTCTCAAACGTGTCCCGGATGAGCACGTGGTAACGATCGACGATCTCCTGAGGAGTAGTACCTTCTTTTTTGGCACGCAGCGTGATCGCTGCTCCATGCTCATCGCTTCCACAAGCAAATACGACATCGCGCTTCCTCAGTCGAAGATAGCGAACATAGAGATCCGCTGGAAGATAAGCGCCAGCGATATGGCCAATGTGTAAGGGACCATTGGCATACGGAAGGGCAGAAGTGATCGTGTATCGGGGATAATTCATGATGATTCAAAGTTATGGGTTTCTCACTTTCATTTTGCATGAATCGATGAAACCCTGCATATCGAGCAACCTTTCCGGGAAAATTTTATTGAAATAAATTCAACAACAAAAGCCCACCCTGATCAGGGTGGGCTTGGACTTGTGTCAATAAGTATTTTTACTGTGGGTGCTCGCGGGCGGCACTAGAATGATTCAAGATGCAAGACCACGTCGGGATCTTCTTGGCTTTGGAGCCAAAACTCGTCTTTGGTCAGCTTGAGGATATCAAATTGGTCTGTATCCCGGATAGTGGCTCCCAGCAAAGTGTACTCCAAAGTGATTTTAAAGGCCTCATTGTCCTCTTCGAATTCCCATTCACCCAAAAGGACTAACGTAGCCCCAGCCAATTGAGTCCTGGCTTCAGCAGCTCCTTCCTTGCTGAAGATATATCGATCTTCATCTCTGCTATCGGTCACGTCATCCCCATCATCGTTGGTAGCATACACTACTTTCCAAGAATTAGCCACGCGTGCTTTTTTCGATGCCAAAGACACTAGTGGGTTCTCAGGATAGGGACTACAAGCGGTGAAACTGATCACCAGGAGTGTGAGGGTGGAAAAAATTAACAGTTTGTTGAACATAAGGATTGTTTAAGTGGGACGTTTACCATCATTACAACGAAGCTTTTCGGATTTCGGTGTAATTGACCGAATAAGGGATTCACCGGTTGCATCATTTGATAGCTGCTTGTTAGCTGCAATTCGCTAATTTTAACCCATGAATCGACGTTTCCTCCACCTATTTCTAGTCTTTCTGGCGCCCTGTTGGGCTTTAGCACAAGGATATCCGATGCCAGATCCGCTCATGGATGTTCTGCATTATCGTTTTGCTATCGAATTGACGGACGAGAACGACAGCATCTCGGGCCAAGCCTCTCTCTTGGTGCAATGGAAAAAAGGGCCTGGAAACCGAATCACCATCGACCTCATTGGCCCAAGGGAAGACTACCCGGGCTACGGGATGACGGTTGCTAGTGTGCGCCTCGGCCAATCAACCGTTCCCTTTTCTCAAAATGGACTAGAACTCCTCGTGGATTTACCTACTGTGGTACCGGGCGACACGGCGAGCTTGCACATTACCTACGCAGGAAAGCCAGCGGATGGACTGATCATCTCTGCGAACACCTTCGGCGACAGAACTTTTTTCGGAGACAACTGGCCTACTCGCGCTCGCTATTGGCTCCCAGTGATCGACCACCCTGCTGAAAAAGCTACCTGCGAATGGCTCGTGGTCGCACCCGCACACTACCAAGTGATCGCCAACGGCAAGCGATTGGAGATGTCGGATTTGGACGCAGGTCGGCGACTTCATCACTACCATTGTGCTGTGCCGCTGGCACCCAAGGTGATGGTGATCGGGGCTGCGGCTTTTGCCGTGAAAGAGCTGGGCAGCCTGAGAGACATTCCCGTTTCTGCTTGGGTCTATCCAAAATCTCGCGAAGGTGGCTTCTACGACTATGAATTGTCCCTCCCGATCCTCGCATATTATGATAGCCTTTTTGGGCTATTTCCTTACGAAAAGCTGGCAAACGTACAAAGCACCACGCGCTTCGGAGGAATGGAAAATGCCTCCAATATTTTTTACGACGAGCGATCTGTCACTGGTCAGCGCACTTCCGAGGGTCTCATCGCACACGAACTAGTCCATCAATGGTTTGGTAATTCTGCCTCTGAAGCAGATTGGCCTCACATTTGGCTCAGTGAAGGGTTTGCAACCTATTTTGCTAATGTGTGGCTTGGTCATGCCCATGGGGAAGAAAGATTCCGTCAGGAAATGGAAACGGACCGTCGAACGATTTTTCGGGCTGCCCCAAACACTGCCTTGGTGCCCAAAGTCGTCAAGGACCCGATGGAGTTGCTCAACGCGAATTCTTATGAAAAGGGCGGTTGGGTGCTCCACATGCTGCGTCATGAGGTAGGCTCCGAGCATTTCTTCCAAGGGGTTCGCAACTATTACCATCGCTATCAGGGCAACAACGCAACCACAGCTGAGTTTCAGGCGGTGATGGAAGCGCAGTGCGGCAGGGAATTGGATGCGTTTTTTGAACAGTGGGTGTATGCCAGTGGGTATCCAGAAATCTCTATTAGCTGGAAATACGAAGAGGGACAGCTCCAGCTCAAGAGCCGACAGCTCCAGCCAGCAGGCCAGAAGTGGGATATTCCTGTTGAGCTGGGGGTGAAGATTCCCGGTCAAGAAGAAATGCAATACCTTCTGATTCGCTCCGATCGTCGCACAGTAGAGCAATCTTTTCCAATGGAAAGCCCTCCTTCAGAGCTCGTATGGGATCCTCGCAAGAAGCTCCTCGCCGAAGGAACGGTTCGCCCGGAATAGCGATTTTCGGCCTACCAACTTCTGAATTATTTTAT
>DAITMB010000001.1:54751-78199 GCA_036835375.1 Bacteroidota bacterium | reverse complement strand
TTCTGAATTATTTTATGAGGCTTTTCACTTGGTCCTCAATCTTTTCCACCCAGGCTTCATACATCCGTCCACTTGGATGAAGGCTATCACTTGCTACATATTCAGGTAAGCTGCCGAATTGTCGAGTCACCTCGGTGATGTCATAGAAAGCAATACTGTACACCCCACACAGGCTGTCGGCGAGCGCGTTGTAGGTATCCAGTTCCTGGGCAATTTGTGGTGGATTCCCCCCTCGACCAAACGGTGTGAGCCCATAGTCAGGAATAGAAAGCATAAATACCCGCTCGGGATTCCCCTCCACAAATGAAAGGCACTTTTCTAACAACGTCTTCAGCTCCCGCTCATATTGATCCAAGGGATAACCGCGAAACTGATTATTGACCCCGATGAGTAGGGAAACAAGATCGTAGGATGTCCGCAGATCCAAAGCTGCTTGAATCGCGGAAAACAGTTCGTCCGTGGTCCAGCCTGTCTGGGCTAATATCATCATATCTCTTAGGTCCAAGCTATCAGCGAGCAGTCGGTCGGCGAGTTGCACAGGCCAACGCGCTGATTCATCCACACCTTGACCGATGGTATAGGAATCGCCCAATGCTAAGTAGGAATAGGATTGAAGGCCTAACTGGGGAGGAATCTCTGAGATTGGATCTGGTTTGCAGGCGCATATCCACAACCCAAAGATTAGCAAAAGGGTGTATTTCAGTTTCATATGTGCGTGATCGTTACGAGTGCTCAGAGGGCCTTTCTGTGGAAGCCTTTTGAGCTCGATATGTCGTCTTGTCTGGATGGGTCCGGAGATAGGATTTTTGGCGGACGTTTGCGGCCAAAGATTCCATGAATTCACTCAATTGCCCGTCTCTGACCATGATTATTTCTCCGCTTGGAAATCGAATAGCGCGAATGTCATCAAGCTTTTCGGTCACTTCGACCACCCAGTAAGCATGATTTGGGACCTGCCCTCTAGTTTCTTCATAGAGATAGAGTCGATTGTCGCGAGGAACAGAAATCGACTTGGCCCGGAGAAGATTTCTACCACGTAGTCGATGAAGCTCATCGCGAAGCAGATCCCCATTAGCTGCGATGGCTTGCTGAGCCTTTTTTTTCTGATTCATACGTTCACTTAACATTTGATCAGCGAGGCATTTTCTTCTCAAGTGTGGCCAACACGTTGGTATCTACGATTCCAAGATTTCTACAGACTTCAGCACCTTCCAGTGAATCATTGACCCAAAATATCGGTAGGCCTTTTGCAGATCTCTCCTGAATATGCGCCCGAACTGCGGCTTCTTTTCGATTGTGGGGCACGGCGCGAATGATTGCAGCCTGGATCTTGTCGGGATGCTTTTCCAGCAATGCCCCGTAGATATATGCATCTTCCTGTCCAGCGTCTCCGATCAATAAAAAAGTCAAGTGGGGAAATGCAGCAAATAAGTCTTCACAGCGCTGGATCTTGTGGGCACTGTGAGAGAACATGATAAATTTTCCTTCATCAATGCCGTAGTCCCTCAAAAAGATGGGACCAGCGGGAATTTCATGAAGTAAAATAAAATCGTGAATGAGATCGAAAAAATTCCAGGGGCTGCTAGAGACATAAAACAAGGGGTTTTGCTCATTTCCGCTAGGTCCTTGCCGAAGACCTTGGTACCACTCACTCACCCCAGCCAAAGGACGACGTGTGTGTGCATTATGCAAAAAAGTCCATCTGGCCATTTTGCGGTAGCTGGTAGCGCCAGTCTCCAAAATGGTATCATCCACATCGCTGATCACTGCCAAAGAGCTGTTGCTGGACGCACCAAACACCTTCCCTGTGAAGACTTGATCGGTGTTCCGGGGCGAAATGAGCCTGGCCTCCACGAGCAAGGCGTGTGGTGAAAGAGGCGAGGAGAAGGAAAATTTTCCAGCAAAGTACCCCTCTTCGTCAGCCACAAGGCTGATTTCTTGCCCCACAGCGGTCAATTTAACTTCTGCGTGGGGTGCTTCGAGCGAACCCAAGCGTTTGTAGGAATTGAGCAGGTTCGTGAAGGAAGAATCCTGCTTAGACACTTCGATGTTGCGATCCTTCAGGACGCGGCCCTCAATAAAGAGGGAATCAGCGGTGACATATCCGTGATACACTTGGATATACCAATTACCAAGTAAACCAATTTTTTCTTGGAATCGGAACTTCCACTGATCAATCCGGGCCTCGGCTTGCCAGCTCAGTCGATGGAGATGTCGATACCACTTGCTCACGGGTTGAAATTTATGAAGATCTTGGTAGAGTAGGTCCGCTGAAATCGGTACACTCGGAGATGATATGGAACCAAAAGCACCGGGTTCTTTTTCCTCCGAATCGATAAGTGATATCAAGTAGCGCTGATCACTTGCTCAAGGTACACGATCTTTTTTGGGGCGCTAATTGGCTGCGATTTTCCCGTTTTTCCAAATCTTTTCAAATCGACGCTTGATCCCGTACTTTTGCCCCATATTCGCCAAGATAATCTTTGGCATATTCCTCATTGCATGAAGCTTCTTTGCCCCACAGATTGGAAAGATTACGAATTGATCGACAGCGGAGACGGCGAGAAGCTTGAACGCTTTGGCCCATACACCCTTAGGCGACCTGAGCCTCAAGCCGTCTGGAGTAAATCCTTGACCGAAAAGCGCTGGCAGGATCTCGCCGATGCGAGATTCGTGCCGGATGGGAGCCATTCTGGCACTTGGGAGCAAAAAAAGTCCATTCCGGAGGAATGGTACATCACCTATCGCTACAAGGAGATGAAGCTCTCCTTTCGCCTGACACTCACAGGGTTCAAGCACGTAGGCATTTTTCCAGAGCAAGCTGTCAATTGGAATTTTATTTATGACAAGACCCTCGAAATCAATCAACCCAAGGTCCTCAACTTATTTGCTTACACGGGAGGTGCATCCCTCGCTGCCCGGGCTGCTGGTGCAGATGTGACCCACTGCGACTCCATTCGCAATATCATCAACTGGGCCAACCAGAACATGCTCGCCTCCGGGCTCAAGGACATACGATGGCTCGTGGAGGACGCCTTCAAGTTTGTGCTGCGAGAGGCTCGTCGGGGCAACAAATACCACGGCATTATCCTAGACCCTCCTGCCTACGGACATGGCCCGAAGGGTGAGAAATGGAAGTTGGAGGATATGGTGAATGAATTGACTCAGGCTGTATCACAGATTTTGGATGAAAAACAATCTTTTCTGGTATTTAACAGCTACTCCCTAGGCTTTTCGTCATTGGTGCTAGAAAATCTTGTGCTCACACACTTTCCCACCGACTTCACAAGCTTAGAATCCGGTGAACTTTACTTCCCTGAAAGGTCGGGCAGGCGGTTGCCTGCTGGCGTTTTTGTGCGGATGTAACTTCGTGGACTTAGCTCACCAGCGTGCCGATGGCTTCGCCCAGGACGATGCTCCTAAGTGCCTCGGGTTGGTTGATGTTGAAGACGATGATCGGCAGGTCATTCTCTTGGCAGAGGGTGAATGCGGTCATGTCCATAACTTTGAGACGCAGCGATAGCACGTCTGCAAAAGAGACTTCGTCATATTTTACTGCAGAAGCATCCTTTTCTGGATCAGCGTTATAAATGCCATCTACTCGGGTGCCTTTGAGAACCACATCTGCGTCAATTTCGATAGCGCGGAGGCTCGCAGCAGTGTCAGTGGTAAAAAACGGATTGCCCGTACCAGCACCGAAGATGACGATCCTTCCTTTTTCGAGATGCCGGATGGCGCGACGGCGAATGTAGGGTTCACAAATCTTGTCCATGCCAATGGCGGACTGAAGGCGAACAAAAGCACCTTTGCGCTCTAGCGCATCTTGGAGTGCCATGCCATTCATGACAGTCGCCAGCATGCCCATGTAGTCGCTGTGCGCCCTGCCCATGCCGGTGCTGGCGCCTTGCATTCCTCGAAAAATATTTCCGCCACCTACCACAATGGCTACCTCTACGCCGAGTTTTGTGATTTCGATGATCTGCTCCGCGTAAGCAGAAAGCACATCGTTGTCGATGCCATATTCGCTAGAACCCATGAGGGCCTCTCCACTGAGTTTGAGCAGAATGCGATGGTATTTGGGTGTGAGATTTTGCGTCATGTGTAGCTGTTATGTAGATGTTAGTAGAATGAAGTTGATCGTGTGATGGAGAACGCCTGACAGAGACTGACAAAAAGTAAGCCCGAGCTGAACAAGGATAAAAAAAAAGAGAGTTTCGAAAAACTCTCTTTTTATGGTGTGGGCCACATCATCACTTGGCGCCCAGTTGGATGCGCTTGAAAGCTGTCACTGTGGCGTCTTTGCCGAGAGTCTCCTTGATGTATTGACCTACAGTCTTGGAGGTGTCCTTGACAAACTCTTGGTTGAGGAGCGTATTTTCTTGAAGAAACTTCTTGAGTTTTCCGAGGGCAATTTTTTCGAGGATGGCTTCGGGCTTTCCTTCGTTGCGGGCCTGCTCTTTGCCGATTTCGATTTCTTTTTCGATGGTCTGCTGATCTACGCCAGACTCATCCACAGCGACCGGGCTCATGGCTGCGATCTGCATGGCTACATCTTTGCCGATGCTTTCGGTATCTCCTTTGGGATTGGCGAAAGCTACAGCCACCCCAATCCGGGATCCTGGATGAAGATATGTGACGACGGCGTCACCGGCGATCTGCTCATAGCTGCTAATCTGAAGTTTTTCACCAATGCGGCCCATGGCGTCTGTCAGTGTTCCTTCTACAGTAGAGCCGTTCAAAGGAAGGGCCAAGAGGGAATCGATATCAGCAGGTTTGTGGTTGCGTGCAAGGGAGAGAATGCTCTGTCCAATGTTTTGGAAATCTTCATTGCGAGCGACAAAGTCTGTTTCGCAGTTGAGTTGGATCAAGGTAGCCTCGGTGCCAGCGTCGTTGGTTTCTACAAATACGGCCCCTTCGCTTGCATCACGGTCTGCGCGCTTGGCAGATACTTTCTGGCCTTTTTTGCGGAGAATGTCAATGGCTTTTTCGAAATCGCCTTCAGCTTCCGTCAGCGCTTGCTTGCAGTCCATCATTCCAGCGCCAGTGGTTTGCCGGAGGAGGTTTACATCTTTTGCCGAAATGTTTGCCATGATGATATAGTCGATATTCTGTGGGTGGAAAGGATTGATCGGGGTAAAAACCCGCGCAAAGATAGGACTTTTTCTTCACGAGGCCAAGGGGGAAAATCGCCATAACCCGCTCGCTATGCTGCCGCTGTGCTAGCCAACTGGCCTTAAATCCTGTAGTTCGATTTCGTGGGGCGCAAAAACATTTCGCTCGGAGCGGTTCAGGGACGTAGGTTATAAAGGATTTCGCCTTTAAGAGAACTTTTTCCACCTTCTACCTTATACCCGTTAGGCGATATCGGAATTTTATGTTTTCTTCCAGTCTCAGTTGACTTTAGTTGACTTTATGGCGTGGATATATAGCGTAAGTGTTTCAGTGCCGACTTCGCTGCGCGAAGATTGGCTCCAATGGATGAAAGAAGAGCACATACCTGATGTCCTGGCCACCGGGTATTTCGAAGATTTTCTCATGCAGGAGCTCATCGCCCCTAAGCCTTTTCAAGACAAGGATACTTTCAATGTGCAGTATGTATGCCAGGATGAGCAGAAGTACAACGCCTACCAATCGCTGGAGGCTCCCCGATTACAACAATTGGTGAAGGACCGCTATGGGGAACAGCTCACTTCGTTTCGCACTTTGATGAAGAGAGTTTGGGAAACCCGATGATTCGGTGAAGTAATTTTTCGAGAAGGTCGCTTGCCCAAAAAGCTTTGAATGGTTTTTTTCTAATTGGCAATTTCTGATTCTCATGATCGCAATTCCAGTTCGCCTGGCCCTCAACGATTCGTCCTTCAATTCCTTTCCTTCAAAACGTTCGTCAAAGTTACTTCAACTGCTTCGTGTACTTTCCTTCGCTACTGATTTTCACATCATGATGAAGCTCACCCCGCTCGTACTGATTTTGGCGATGTCTATATTGTCTTCAGGCTGCAACAGCTCTCGCCCTTTGTCGGAGGTACCTGATCATGCTATCGCGGTCCCCACCACGATGTTGGCTCAAGGGGGATACTGCGCCCATGATAGTGCAGCAAACCTTTGGATTGACGATGTAGCAGCTTTCCAACAACTGTGGCAAGAAATGCACCGTCACCAATTACCTGCTCCAGAGGCACCATCAGTGGATTTCAATCAGCAAGTTGTGATTGCCGCCTTCCTTGGCACCCGGGGCAGTGGGGGCCATTCCATCTCCGTGACGAGCGTGAGTCAGCTTGATGGAAAGGCATTCGTCTCCCTGAAAAAACAAGCCCCCGGCGCTAATTGCTTCACAACCAGCGCAATAACTCAACCATATGTGTTAGTCTCAGTTCCTAAGGAAGGTATTCGCTCGCATCAATTCATCGTGAGTGACGAAGTTGTGGATTGCGAGCCTTGATTGAATCTCTCATACATGAAACCTCCTTGTATCTATCCTCTCCCACAGCTTAGTTTTTTTCGATCCAGGACCGTCTGGTGCCGAGGTTTCCTGCTGCTGGGATGGATGCAAGGCTGTGTCTTGACCTTGATGTCTCAGGCACCTTCCTTGCATCCGCCGCTGGAAGCCCAAGGTATCATTCCTGCCGAGGTCCTCTGGTCCGTCGAGGAGTCCTACCATGCACAACTAAGCCAGCGGGTTGACTTGAGCAATGTTCAAAGTAATTTTTTTCTACAAAATGCCTCTCAGGTTCAATCACTCCTGCACAGCGGAAAGGTCTTGTTTCAAGACGAAGCATCCCTTTATCTGGAAGCGATCGCGGATCAGGTCCTGCGCGATCGGCCAGAGCTGAGAAAAAATCTGCG
The DNA here is from genome assembly GCA_036835375.1 of Bacteroidota bacterium. Lineage (GTDB taxonomy): Bacteria > Bacteroidota > Bacteroidia > J057 > J057 > JANQTF01. Next base: position 71,356 of record DAITMB010000001.1, on the reverse strand, counting down.
TTTCTATGTAGTTAGGTCCCCTGAGATAAACGCTTTTGCTACCAATGATGGGTGTGTATTTGTGAACATGGGCCTGCTGGCTCACGTGAAGCACGAAGCCCAACTGGCATTTATCCTCTCTCATGAGATCAGCCACTATCTACAACAGCATCCCTTGGCCATTTACCTCAATCAAAGTCAGGAAGAAGCAGAAAAAAAGGCTAGCAAAGGGCAAAGTCGTCTTCCGAGTACGAGATACACGCGAGAGAAAGAGCTTGAAGCAGATCGCCTGGGGTGGGAGATTTTTTTGGAAGCTGGCTATGATCCTGCAGCGGGGCTGGATGCATTCGAATTGCTGAGCGGGGGAACAAAACCTTTTGGTAGCACTTTTTTTCAATTGTCATGGCTGAAAGTTGCCTCCCTGCCCTTCCCACAAGATTACCTCCTGAAAGAATTGTTGCCGGAGGCAAAGCTTCCTTCTCAAGAGCGCCAATCCTCTCATCCTGACCCAGAAAAGCGCAAATTTATTCTGGAAGAATTTATGCGGCTCCAAAGCCCGGAACCAGGTCAGTATTTTTTTCTGCCAATCACCCGCTTTGAAACCCTCAGAGAGCGTTGCCGCTACGAAGTCGTGCGGCTCCAGCTATTGAATCGTCAATACGAGCAAGCGCTTTACCATACCTTTCTACTCCAAATAGAATCTCCCTACGATCCGGAGCTGGACCGATTCATGGCCATCGCGCTTTATTCGTTGGCTAAATATGCCAATGCGGGGCGGCTATGGGATGTTCACCTCGACCCCAGCCAAGTCACGGCACCACAGCAACGCCTTCATTTTCTGATCGGGCATCTTCAGCCGCAGGAGCTCAGCGCCATTGCTCTCCACCACGTGTGGAAATACCACCGGAAATATCCTCAGGACGAGGCATTGAAGCGGATGAGCCGGGACCTAATGGAAGACCTCAGCGCCCACTATTTGGAAGCGCTTCAGTTGGGAGACACCACGGTGAGCTCTCCGAGAGTGATCTTTTTTCCCGCAATGGTGGAAATGATGCAAGACTCGGCCTTTGCGGCTGACATTGGCAGCTTGCTCGTGCGCAACCAGCAAATGAAAGATCTTCTTGAAACTTCTATGATGCGCCCCTCCCGTACTGCGCCCACAGCCTCAGAACTCGACTTGATAGGACTGCGAATGGGGCTTGACCGGGTGGTATGGGTGGAACCATTCTACCAGGTATTTCATCACCGACCTAAAGATGCGGGGTCTCTTCTTGAGTCGGAGCAAAAAGCACAAGACCTCATGTCTCATCTCCAGACTTTCTCGAAAGGGATGGGCTTTGAGCATGAAATTCTTAGCAGTGCCGCTTTTGAGCCGCAAGACATTCACAAATACCAAGACTTGTCTATGTTACAGACTTGGATTCAAGAGCGGAGCCAGCATGACCATGTGGAGCTGGTCAGCCCACTTCACAATGAAGTACATGCGCTAACAGAAAAATACCACACTCGCTACTTCGCTTGGATTGGCGTGGTTGCTCAACAAGAGCGTCGAAAAGGAAAGGGAATCGTCGCCACTGCGAGTATCCTCTTTCCGCCGCTGATTCCTTACGGTATCTGGTACCTCAGCACACCCAGATCTGAAACACTCATCTACACAGCTGTTTACGACGGAGCTACGGGGCAATACGTCTTGCTATACCCCAAGATCATCAGCATGAAGGATCGGCCTGATGTGGTGCGTTCAGCCTTGTACGATTTGCTGCTACAATTGTCTTCGGAGTAGTCTTGCACAACTCGCCATTTAGTTTTGTCTTGACCCCTCAGCTTTCGTAGCTTCGCCACGCGAAACAAGCAGGATGAACAAACGCCTTAGTACGATACTCCAATTGTTGGTAGGAGTCGGGATCTCAGCCGCCCTTCTCTACCTCACCTACCGCAAGCGCAGCCTAACAGATCTCGCCGCAGACATGAGCCTAGCAGATCCGCTCTTGCTCTGGCTCAGCGGGGCCGCCTTGCTCCTTCAGTATTACTTCAGGGCGTTGCGCTGGAAAATTCTCATACAAAGTGCTGGCCAAGAAGTGCGCACTTATCCCACTGTGCTAGCAGTCGCCATCGGCTATATAGTCAATGCTGTGACACCAAAATTGGGAGAATTTGTCCGCTGTACGGTACTCCTCAGGTCCGACAAAGTCCCAGTATCGGTCAGTTTAGGCACCGTTTTCACAGAACGGGTCATTGATGTCTTGGTCTTGCTGCTCGGAATCTTCATGATCTTTCTGCTGGAAGTGGAGCGATTGGGCAACTTGTTCCATGACATCAGCCAAAATCTGTTTGGCTCTTGGACCACTGCCCAGGTAGCTATCTTGGTCACAGGCATTGTGGCGGTCAGTGCAGGAGGAATCTTGGTGCTGCTATGGCTTCGCAAGCAGGCCAAACAAGAAATAGATAATCCGGGCTTCATCTCTCGTGTGTATGAATTTATCAGCGGAATGCTGTTTGCCGTCAAAAGCATTTTCAGGCTACGGCAGCCTGGCTTGTTCATCCTCTACACGGTGTTGAGTTGGGCGTTGCTCGTATTGATGAATGTGTTTTTCCTGGAAGCACTACCCGAGACCAGAGAACTTGGATGGTACTATGCGGTGTTGATTTTGGTCATTGGCGGCATCGGATGGGCGATGCCAGTCCCTGCGGGTATGGGCACCACCCACTACATTATTACGATGATGTTCGTCGCCTTTGGCTTGCCCAAGGAAATGGGGGAAAATGTAGGCCTTCTTTCCAACGGCGCGACTTTCGTCTTCACGATTCTCATCGGGCTGGTCGCATGGGGACTTTATCTTTTGTTGATTCTGCCCAGTCGGCCCCAAAAAGCGCTACATACGCAGACGCATGTCGATAAGGGCTCGGCTTGATATGGATAACTGCCATGTGTTACTTGCCATCCTCAGAAAGGGTGTGAGCTGACGACCGGCAAGGACTCGTACTCTTGCCAAAATGGGCCTTTGGAAGGAAACGATGATTATCCCACTGTTTTTTCGATTTCTTTTTCAAACGACGAATAAGCGCAAGGAAAAACTCCCTAACTTTGACTGGCAAATATCCCCAACTCTGATATTTGCCCTATGTCTGAGGCCGACAAATTTTTATTCGAAGGACTGACTTACGACGACGTCCTCCTCGCCCCTGCCTACTCCGAGATCCTACCCCGTGACGTAGATACTTCCTCCCAACTGACCCGAAACATTCGCCTGAATTTGCCTATCGTGAGTGCCGCAATGGACACTGTCACGGAGCATCGTATGGCCATCGCCATGGCTGCAAGTGGCGGAATAGGGATAATTCACAAAAATATGTCAATCGACGACCAAGCTGAACAAGTTCGCAAGGTCAAGCGGTCGGAGAGTGGCATGATCGTAGATCCAATCACGCTGACGCCCGAAGACACCCTCGCGACGGCTTACCGGATCATGCAAGAAAATCGAATTGGCGGTATTCCGATTGTGGATCACCACAAAAAGTTGGTAGGAATCATTACCAATCGCGATTTGCGATTTAACCCTGCAAATGACCGCCTCATCCGCGACTACATGACCAAGGATCATCTCATCACTGCTCCTCAGGGCACCACGCTCAAGGAAGCTGAGGGGATCATTCGAGAGAATAAAGTTGAAAAGCTTCCAGTTGTGGATGCTGATGGCGAGCTAATTGGCCTAATCACCTACCGCGACATTATCAAACGCCAAAACTTTCCCAAAGCTTGCAAAGACAGCATTGGGCGTCTGCGCGTAGGGGCAGCCGTAGGCGTGACACCGGATACGTTTGAGCGAATCGAAGCCCTAGCCAAAGCTGGGGTAGATGTGATTACGGTGGACACGGCTCACGGACATTCCGCAGGCGTGCTGCGAGTAATTCGGGAGGCCAAAATCCGCTATCCAGAATTGGACATCATCGGTGGGAATGTCGCGACACGCGAGGGGGCCCAAGCTCTGATTGACGCTGGCGTGGATGCAGTAAAAGTGGGAGTAGGTCCGGGTAGCATTTGCACCACGCGGGTGATTGCCGGCGTGGGCGTCCCGCAGCTCTCTGCTGTGATGGAGTCCGTGAAGGCAGCCAAGGACGCAGATGTACCTGTAATCGCTGACGGCGGCGTCAAATACTCGGGAGACCTCGTGAAGGCACTTGTTGCTGGTGGAAGTTCTGTCATGCTTGGCGGATTGCTGGCCGGTACGGACGAAAGCCCGGGAGAAACAGTTCTCTATGAAGGTCGCAGATTCAAAACCTACCGGGGAATGGGATCCATTGAAGCCATGAAAGATGGCAGCAAAGACCGCTACTTTCAAGATGTGGAAGACGACATCAAAAAATTGGTTCCTGAAGGAATCGTAGGACGCGTTCCTTACAAGGGACAAGTGTCCGAAGTCCTGTATCAGCTTGAAGGAGGACTTCGCGCAGGGATGGGCTACGCTGGAGCACCAGACGTGAAGACCCTTCAGACCCGGCAATTTATCCGAATTACCAACGCTGGCCTTCAGGAAAGCCACCCCCACGATGTGACCATTATCAAAGAAGCACCGAACTACTCCAGGAGATAACGTGATGAGGCAAAGGGGATCTGCGCTTTTGTTACCCTCTGTCCTTAGGCTAGAAGGTTGGTTCTCCGACAAGATAGAACCGAGAATTTGATATATTTCTGGGATGACCAAAGAAGACATTCGCCAGCAAACCCTCCTATGGGTTGAGCAATTTGTCATCGGCCTGAGCCTGTGCCCGTTTGCCTCCGCACCCATGCGAGCAGGGCTGGTGCATGTGCGAGTGAGCGACGCCACCAGTCCCAACTCCCTCGCAGCTGACCTCACCGAGGAAGTCACCGCACTACTAAATCTTTCGCGAGCAGAGCGGGAAACCACGTTGCTCGTGCATCCGCTCGTGCTTCAAGATTTTGAAGAGTACCTGGACTTTCTCGATGAACTCGCTCCCTTGTGGGAAGACGCTATGCTCGATGGTGTGCTTCAAGTAGCTTCCTTTCACCCACAATATTGCTTTGCGGATGCTCCTCACGACGATCCCGCCAACGCCACCAACCGCTCCCCCTTCCCCATGCTTCATCTACTGCGGGAAGATAGTGTGGCCGAAGTGCTTGAGCAGCATCCAGATCCAGAAGGGATTCCGGAGAGGAATGTGAAGCTCCTTCGTCGAATGGGTCCAGAAGGAATCCAGCAGATTCTAGGGTGATTTTTTTTAATCCCTTGGTATTCAACAGGTTTTTCCTTGCACAGATTCGTCATCGCGCTTTGCGATCAGCGATTACGGGTGAGGATTGACCATCTTTAGGTGGGAGTACATCAACAGGACCAGCTTTTCAAGTGCTACTTCGCCTACAAATAGGCTTCCCACCACTTGACCCTTGGGGCGTCCTGTCCCAATATCAACGTTTGGCCTACCACTGGCAGCAAGTATGGCTGCTGTAGCCGATCTGCCTCTTTGGTCATCCGCTGGACCGGATCCTGCCAGCTGTGGAGCGCCAGTGCAAATTTTCCCCAGTGAATAGGAATCATCACGTTGGCTTGTAGATCAATGGCGGCTTGCACACTCTCTTCTGGCATCATGTGTATCCCAGCCCACAGCTGATTGTACTGTCCGCACTCCACAAAAGCCAAGTCGAAGGGGCCATATCGCTCGCCTATCTTGGCAAAATCAGGAGTGTAGCCAGAGTCGCCACTGAAATAAATTCTTTCTTGTGTACCCAAGATTGCCCAAGATCCCCACAAAGTCGAATTGCGATTGGTGACACCTCGACCAGAGAAGTGTCTCGAAGGTGTGAAAGCCAGGGTAAGGTGCGCTACGCTCGACTCCTCCCACCAGTCTAGTTCTGTGATTTGAGAAGCCGGAATGCCCCATTTTTCAAGGTGGGCCCCCACACCCAGCGGGACTACAAAGCGCCCGATCTGATCTTTGATCTGAAGCAATGTGGGGTAGTCGAGGTGGTCGTAGTGATCATGAGAAATGATCACCGCGTCGATCTCTGGAAGCATTTCTGCCTGCATGTGGCGATCATATTGAAATCGCTTGGGTCCCATAAAGGAAAACATGGAGGCCCGAGGGCTAAATACAGGATCGAAAAGAAGGGTTACCCCTTCCATTTTGAGCAAAATGGAGGAGTGGCCAAACCATGTGATGGCCGTCTGAGAATCAGGGATGGTGGCGTATGTTCCCGGTTCGAAATAGCTGGTAGTGACTTCCCGACCCGGTTCGGCACCCTCTATCCCTCGAATCATCTTCCACATCAGTCCTGGGATCTCCTTAAATGAAAGACCCATTGTAGTCGGAATGGTGTTCCTGAACTCATTTTCTGAAAAATTCGGAGAGGCATTTACGCGCACCAATCGATTGCCGCTTGCCGTGGCGCCAATCTGAGGAGAAAGCATAAAGAAGAGAACCCCTAAGACGCCGAGCGCGAGGAGGATAGACACAAGAAGGAGCATGGTTCGTCGGATTAACTTGCGAAATATTTTCATGAACACGGATTCTGAAGCATCAAAGAATGGTCTTTGCAAACGTAGATGAGGAGAGGATTTCCACCCACAAAACTGTGTAAATGCCTGAGGAATTTGCAGCTACTTTCCCTTGCTTCTGCTTTTAACACTTGCTGATACCGACTCGTGACAAGGTATGCCTAGAAAAATCTTGTCATCAGAACGCATTGCATCAATGGCTACCTGATAACGGTCTGTGAAAGTAACCTCTTCTCAAACACCTTTGCGACGTTTTGGGTTTTACATGTGCTCGTGAGCCGTGAGTGTTGTCAGGGCGAAACGAAGGAATATATTTTTGGTGAAAATCATTTACCTTGTCAAACAAGAGGGACCAGATGCTATTTAGTCGGTTGAATATCAGCAAATTTACATTTGGAAGTGTGCTGTCCACGGCGAATTAGCGTCTGTAACTTGCCTATAAAACTTACCCCCTGATTCCCCCAAAAATATGTTGGCAGAAAAACCCGCTGCACGTTTCGCGAATACTATGACCGAAGAAAAGGCTGGAAGACAGATTCTTTTTTGGCTCTCTATCTTTTCAGATGCAAATTCTTTTGCGCTTCGCTCCGAAAAGATTGGATGGCTCACTGGAAGCAACCTATTTGCATGGTGAAGGGCTTGCCATGTGTCTGGAATAACTGAATGAATACTGATTTATCACCGAAATACGGACGGCTGCGAGTCGAGGGCTTATCTCATTTGGTCGAGAGGCTTCAATTGGTGGAAGATTTCTTCGAAGGCAGATCCCAATTTTCTGCCTATGCTTCTGACAGCGAAGGAAGGGTTTTCTATGGATTGGCAGTCTCGGACATGATGGATCTCTTCGGTGAAGGGCAAGCTCAGCTCGCAACACTCTCCGCCAACTGCTCCGATTCGTTTCAAAGGAGTGTGAATCTCAATTTGAGATTTCGAGAAAATCTGATTGATGGCCAATATATTATCATTGCCAAGACTCCTTTTGACCAGCGTAATCTGGCGGAGCGACTCTCCGGCAAATGGGCAGCACCTTCCAGTGATGTGCTGCAAAAAAATGAGGCAATCTCTCGCCTCATCAAAGGGCTACAAGATCGGCCCGCTTCACTCAGCCCACATACAGCGAGGGAAGATACTGGTCCCTACCGAACCACAGAATCAGTGAGAACGGCCATGGATCCCGTCATCGATAGCTATCCCCTGCTGTTCGATGCATTTCCTTTTGATTCGACTCTGGTCCCGGAGGTCTTTATTCACGTGTTGGAGCAGCTGAACCTCCACTTTTTTTCTCGCGAAGATTTCTTTTTCCGAATTGTATCCAAGTCCGGCGAACCTTTCAACGATGTAGGATTGGATGGGGTGTATGATTTCTTGCTGCACCGACGATCTCAGTTGCGCCGCATCTATGCAGAAGTCCACACGAGCCTACACGAATGGATGACCCTTCAGCTGGATTTTGGAGATACCGCAGCGCAGCATCAGATAGAGCTTGAGGTGAGTTCTAAGCGAAACAAGCAGATTCAGGCGACCCTACGGCACAGCCTCAGCATGCAACCGGATTCGCAGGCGACTCACACCTCTATGATCCATGAGATGTTTACCTTCTCTCCCGCTACCTTTCGGCTGGATCAAGTGTTGAAATTGGTCAAGGGTGTAGCCAGCCGTTTTATGGATTTGGAGTCTGTGACGGTGTTCCTCTCCACCAAAAAAGGGGAGACATACTCAGGATTGACCCTAAAATCTGTTCGGCAACTTTTTCAGCAGTACGAGTCAGAAGTCGGCTTTCTTCTGTTCACTGCGAGCAAAAATCCCACGGGCGAGACTTTCTCGCTCATGTTTCAATTTGGCGGTCAAGGTCAACTCCCCCACGGATCCCTGAGCATGATGCTGGGCCACCACGGGACTCATCAAGCCATACGAGCCTTGATCTGGAAAGAGCTCCAGCTTCAGACTTACCTCTCCGAGGCGCTGGATGTAGGGCTGCAACCACTCAGAGGCAGGGAAATGCGCGTACAACCTGCTTTTCAATGCCGAAATTTTGAACCAAAGCCCTTGACTGCCCTCATCATCATGCAGCTAGAAGCCTACTGGTCGGATGCTGTGTGGGAAGAGCTGAAGCAGCAGCTCAACAAGGCGGGATATAGCAGCATCCGTGCAGAAGGCCTCTTTGTGCAAAAGGCCAGAGAATTAGTTTGGTCGCAGATGAATGAGTGCAGTCTGCTCATTGCCGATCTCACCTACAAGCACCCCGGTGTGTTTTACTATCTTGGTATCGCACACACTCTGGGAATTAAAACCATCATCATCAGCCAATTAGGACGAGATATCCCCGATGATTTCAAAGAATTTCCCATCGTGGTGTATGACAACAACCTCGCGGGAATCGCCTACCTCAAAAAGGAGCTTGATAAACTGCTGATCAGTATCTGAGCGGATGGCTCCTTCTGTCTGAAATGCTATTTGATTCCCTTTCTCGATTCTCTTTCCATCGTCGCACTTTCTATCACCTCATAATGATCAATCCGCTTTCTTATGGTCGCCAGCAAATCACCGACGATGACATTGAGGCCGTCGTTCGGGTGCTCAGGAGCGACTATCTTTCTGGCGGACCTGAGATTACCGCGTTTGAAGAAGCTTTCGCGACCTACATCGGCGCTCCCCATGCCATCGCCGTCGCCAATGGTTCTGCCGCACTTCATCTCTGTGCCATGGCCCTGGAGGTAGCACCCGGACAGCGGTGGATCACTTCGCCGCTCACTTTTGCGGCGACTGCTCACGCCATCAAAATCTGTGGTGGGGAGATCGAATGGGTGGATATTGATCCTCGTACGGGACTCATGGACTTGGATCTGTTGGAGGACCTGCTGGAGAAGTCTCCTAATGGATATTTCACAGGGGTGCTCCCGGTACACTATGCTGGCCATCCGATAGACATGCGGCGGGTAGGCGCGCTGGCAGATCGGCACGGGTTGCGCATCATCGAAGACGCTTGTCATGCTCCCGGTGCCGAAGGAGTCAACTTTCGATGTGGTGATGGCTCCTTCGCTGATTTGGCGATTTTCTCCTTTCACCCAGTCAAGCATCTCACTACTGGGGAAGGCGGAATGATCACCACTGCGAATACAGCGTTAGCAGCACAAATTCGCAATCTGCGAACCCATGGCATTGAGCGAAATCTGGCCTTGCTTCCCGCAGAATCGGATCCCTGGTATTATGAAATTCAATCTTGCGGACTGAATTATCGAATGAGCGCTTTTCAAGCTGCGCTCGGTCGTTCGCAGTTAATGCGAACCGAAGCCAATCTCCAGCGCAGGAAGGAGATCGCTACGTGGTACCTTTCGGAACTGAAGGACACTGAATTTGAATTGCCTCCCTTTGACAAAGGTCATGCCTGGCACTTATTCGTGATTCGCCATCCGGCCAGAAGGCAGCTCTACTACTATTTGCGGGAAAGGCAGATTTTTACTCAAATTCACTACGTCCCTCTTCACCATCATCCTTATTACCGCAGCGAAGGAAGCCACGCACAGTTGCCGATGGCGGACCACTTCTACGAGCAATGTCTCAGCCTGCCGATGTATCCAGATCTCACCCAGGAAGATTTGAAGCGGGTCATTGCGGCCCTAAAGTCATTTTCTGGACAGATACATTCTGATTCGCGAAATGCGAACGATCGGATTTTTTGACCATTCTTACATTTTTTCACTTCTCAGTATGGGCTAATCGCCCGAAAAGCCTGCTTTAAATGTTCCTGCTAGGTGAAGCACCCCAGCGCTTGCATCATTGGCACTAGACTTGCCGAATGTCTTCGACTAATTACGTCTCGCTTCAATCTGTACTGACTTCATGCAAGCCGACCTTCCTGTCGTCCTCCTTGCTTATATACATTCATCTAAAAAAAAGAGGGGCTTGCAAGAACTGCGATCTCTTCAAAAAACCTTATCTCAATCTCTCCCTGACAAGTCCATTACTTGGCAAAGAGAAGGACATGAGGGTGCTCCTTGGGCGAAGGATTGTCTTTTTTCTACCCATTCTGCATCGTCCGTCACGGGCCTTCATCTCTTAGTGGAATCAGGACCTGAAGAAGCTTGGTGGCTCAATGATTACGCGGGAAAAAAAGCACTCCTTGAGTGGGAATCCTTGAACCTTGACGGGATGTCGTCTCTCACTTGGGTGTGGATTGACAGCGAACATGCGGCCGATCCCGCCGAAAAAATTCTCTTTGCTGGGTCTCCCATCGTCTTGATGGGCGGATCCGCCCTCGCTTCGGATTGGTATCGTCATCTCATCGAGGGCTTTTCGATCGGGGAAGCATGGAAAAAGCTTACTGGCGATTTCCCCATCCATGTCATTCCTTCGGACCCCTTTGATTATTGGGACTGGAAAGAACGATTCCAGAAAGCAGATCCTACCCCCTCTTTGTTTGTGTTATCCAGCCAAGAATCTGCGTTGAACTATCGACCAATGCCAGAAGGCGTGGTGGAATCGCCCGAGCAAGCGCGTGAGGTGGTCGTTGAACCGCAAGTGCCTGTGGTCCTTTCCTGGGAACAAATCGGCCAAGACCGAAGTATTGCCACTGCCAGAAGGGAAGAGTTGGAATATCGACATCCTACTACTTTCCATGAAGTGGAGCAGGTGACAGTCCTCACAGTCAGTCAAGGATTTGAGCCAGAATGGGAAATTCCAGAAGCGCGTGTGATTGAGATTACTTCTCGCCACGACTTCCGCTTTCAGCCAAGAAGGCGAATCATTGCCACGGTGATGAGCGCCTGCCTTTGCTTGGGCCTGCTATTGGCAGGATTTTGGGAAATGGGTTGGCAATTGAGCGAAGAACAGCGTGACCGAATGACCTATTTTTCAACCTTCTCGGACAGCGCTCGCTTCAAGATCATTCTCCTCCCGTTTCACCGTGAAAATGGCTGTAGTCCATTAGATGTATGGGATGAAATGGCGGTGCGGGACCATCTTGCGCTTCGGCCAGAGTCCGAAGTATTAGGCTTAGAAGTGACATTCATTACGCCAGCTTCCTGCCCGCAACGCAACGAAGACGCCCGCAGGCTGGCTGAGATTTATCATGGAGATTTGCTGGTCTGGGGAACGCTGAATTCCGAAGACACGACCATGCTCCAGCTCCACTATGTGTTGGCCGAAGGAAGTTCTCCCGTGTCTGTGCAGCATCTCATGCAGATACACAGCCTGTCCGAAGGCTATCTCGGCGGATCGAATGAAACGGTAGTCAATCAACTGCTGGCATTAGGTTTTCTGATCCACCGTCAACCCCGGGAAACTCTCTCTCTGCTCGACCAGAACTTGAAAGTCCCCAAGGTGGTAGATGCCTGGAGAGAACTCGCTACGGTGCTGTGCCTAGAGGATTTACACCAGCCTGAGCAAGCGCTCTCCCGCTGTGAGACAGCCCTGAATGTTCACGAAAATCATCCTGCTTTGACCTATCAGCACCAGCGATTGCGTGCAATTCTGTTTCCCCCTTCGTCCAGAGACATTCAAACTGCCATCCCTCCAGCACGCTTGGCCGAGGGTTTTGCGAAGCAGTGAAGATCACTTGCTTCAAGCTCCACTCGCCTTTTACAGGGGTATCGATTTGTCTTCCCAAGCAGCGAAAGCTGGGAAAAGACAGCGATAGCGCGACGGAGTAGTCTTCAGAGAAAAGCTTATTTTCTTTTCCGCTCGTGCTCCTTGAGATAAATTTTCCGGAGCCGGATGGATTGTGGGGTGACTTCGACATATTCGTCGCCGCGTATATATTCGAGCGCTTCTTCCAGCGAAAACTTGACCGGTGGAGCGAGCTTTGCCTTATCGTCGGAGCCGGAAGCCCGCATGTTGGTGAGTTTTTTGGACTTGGTCACATTAACCACCAAGTCATCCGCGCGGTTGTTTTCTCCAATCACCTGTCCTTCATAAACTTCTTCTTGAGGCGCCACAAAGAATCGACCGCGATCTTGAAGTTTATCTAGTGCATAAGCAAAGGCGCTACCCGGCTCGTGAGAGATCAAAGATCCTTGATTTCTGCGTCCGAGATCACCCTTCCATGGCTGAAACTCCAAAAATCTGTGAGCCATGACGGCTTCGCCTTGGGTGGCGGTGAGCATGTCGCTTCGGAGTCCGATGATTCCGCGTGAAGGAATGGTAAACTTGATATGGGCGCGCTCTCCGCGCAGCTCCATGTGTACTAGCTCGCCTTTTTTCTGCGTCACCAAGTCGATCGCTCTTCCTGAGAGTGTCTCTGGAAGATCAATGGTGAGCTCTTCGATCGGCTCCATTTTCTTGCCATCGACTTCTTTGACAATCACCTGAGGTTGCCCTACCTGAAGCTCGTATCCCTCACGACGCATGGTCTCGATCAGAATGGACAAGTGAAGTACACCGCGACCAAATACCATGAAAGAATCTGCCGATTCGGTTGGCTCTACTCGCAGCGCGAGGTTGCGCTCAATTTCGGAGTCGAGTCTCTCTTTGAGGTGGCGTGAGGTCACAAACTTTCCTTCTCTACCAAAAAACGGAGAGTCGTTGATTGTGAACCGCATGCTCATGGTCGGCTCGTCAATCGTGATCGGAGGCAACGGCATCGGATGATCAATGTCGGTGACGGTGTCTCCGATTTCGAAATTTTCCAATCCTACGAGGGCACAGATCTCTCCTGCTTGCACGGATTCGACTTTTTGCTTGCCAAGTCCTTCAAACAGCATGATCTCTTTGATGCGATTGTTCGCCTGCTTACCATCACGCTTGATGAGCGCTACGGGTTGATTTTCTCTCAATTCTCCTTGAAACAAGCGCCCGATGGCAATCCGGCCCACATAGGCAGAGTAATCGAGTGAAGTAATCTGAAGTTGCGGCACACCTTGGCGCACATTGGGGCCAGGAATATGGGCGACGATTTGATCGAGCAAATAAGTAATGGTATCGGTAGGGGTTTTCCAATCGGGACCCATCCAACCATTTTTTGCGGAGCCATACACGGTGGGAAAATCCAACTGGTCTTCGGTCGCCTCCAATTCAAACATCAACTCGAACACAGCATCGTGCACTTCATCGGGGCGACAGTTGGGCTTATCGACCTTGTTGATCACCACGATCGGCTTAAGTCCCAGGTTGAGGGCTTTCTGCAACACAAATCGAGTTTGCGGCATAGGACCTTCAAATGCATCGACGAGCAGAAGCACGCCATCGGCCATGTTGAGTACCCGCTCCACTTCTCCACCAAAATCGGAGTGACCAGGCGTGTCGATGATGTTGATTTTCACCTCTCCATACCGCACGGCAGCGTTTTTGGAGAGAATGGTGATTCCGCGCTCCCGCTCCAAGTCATTCGAGTCCATGATCAAGTCATCCATGTGCTGGTTGTCGCGAAACAATTTACCGGCGTGGAGCAACTTATCGACTAAAGTCGTTTTGCCGTGGTCAACGTGGGCGATGATGGCAATATTTCTGATTTGAGACATGTCTTGTGTGATAAAGGGTCGTCTTTGAAGCGTAAGAGGAGCGGAGATGGAAACAGATATGGCAGAAATTGAAATCGGAGATGAAGCTTCCGATGGATGAATCTCACTGCTACGTCGCCGAATTCTCTGCAAATGACAACTATAACAGCTTTATTTCTCCTCGACGCGTCCCTTGATTTGGGCGCAAAGTTACGCTCACTCTTTTTCATCTCCTCATATTTCTCAAAAGATTCTCCGCGAACCCCGGCCTGATCGCCTCCAGCGCCACAATTCCATTATCTGCCGCTGAAAATCCACCTTCCAATCTTGAACACCATGAAGGAAATACCTAAATTTGATGCCTCACAGCTAAAAAATTTATTTCATATGAGAATATTTTTGATCCTACTCGTAGCGTCAAGTTTTGTCTTGGCCTGCGAGGAAAACGCCAGTCAAGAAGGCAGCGACAAAAGTGCGGCAAGCACGTTTGATTTGGCCAGTGCTTCCTTTTTTGGCGAAGCCTTCACGCCAACTACCCTCATCGCATCGACCGATCTCCCCGAAAAGCTCGCTTCCAGCGGTCCTCTCGACCAGGTGCAGGTAGAAGGTGCCGTGCTATCGGTATGCAAAATGAAAGGTTGCTGGATGAAAATGCCTCTGGCCGACGGCAAAGAAATGCGTGTCCGATTCAAAGACTATGGTTTTTTCGTGCCGAAAGACTGTGAAGGCCAAGTAGCCTTGCTCCAAGGAAAAGCTTACTACGATACCACCTCTGTGGATGACCTTCGCCACTATGCGGTGGATGGCGGCATGAGCGAAGAAGAAGCCGCCGAAACGTATTTGGAGCCCGAAATCGCTATTGCTTTCGAAGCCACAGGGGTGGTTCTTGCTCCCAAAGAAGGTTCTTCCATCGCGGAGTAATGGGAAGAACGGCGGCCTACGCCTTGACCCCAACCACCAAACTTCGCTTGCATTTTCCCTAGACTTAGAGCAGATGAATCTCAGGATTCGTCTGCTTTTTTATTTTCCCTTGGCCATATTGCAGCCCCGCATGGGTCAACACCTCTCTGGTGTTTGCGCTTAGTTGCTCCTTTGCAAGGGCAAGAAATATCCTCTCCCCGCAGCATTTTCAACTTTTGGATTATGATCTCCACCAGCCACAACTTTTCATCACCTTCTGCCGAAAAAATCGCCGCAGTCTTATCAGCGCTTGGTATTCAGCCTCTGAATGCAGCCACACACGATGGGCGACAAGCTGCCCTTCCCACGGATGCTCCATATCACACCGTGCGAAGCGCTGCCGATGGACAGATCCTTGCATCCGTGCAGCATGCTACCGAGCAGGCCTATGACCAGCTCGTGGTCGCAGGTCAACATGCTTTTCTCAGCTGGCGGTCGATGCCTGCTCCCTTGCGTGGCGAAATCGTTCGCCAAATTGGTGAAGCCCTTCGTCATCACAAAGAGGCGCTTGGCACCCTTGTCTCCTTGGAGATGGGAAAAATCTATCAGGAAGGGCTGGGTGAAGTTCAGGAAATGATCGACATCTGCGATTTTGCGGTGGGCCTTTCCCGCCAGCTCTATGGCCTGACCATGCAGTCTGAGCGTCCACAGCACCGAATGTATGAGCAATGGCATCCGCTGGGCGTCGTTGGAATCATTTCGGCCTTCAATTTTCCTGTGGCCGTGTGGGCATGGAATGCGATGATCGCCGCCGTGTGTGGCAATGTATCGATTTGGAAGCCCAGTGAAAAAACGCCGCTCACAGGACTTGCGTGCATGAGTATTGTTCAACAAGTGCTTGAAAGGAATGACCTACCAACCGGAATATTTAGCCTCGTCATAGGCGATCGGGTGATCGGTCAGCGCATGGCCGAAGATGCTCGTCTGCCGCTCATCTCTGCCACCGGCTCCACCAGAATGGGCAAAGCAGTCGCAGAAACGGTAGCGAAGCGCCTAGGAAAATCTATTTTGGAGCTTGGAGGCAACAACGCGATCATCGTCTCCCGCCACGCCGACATGAAATTGGTCATCCCGGCGATTGTGTTTGGCTCCGTGGGAACTTGCGGGCAGCGGTGCACTTCTACCCGGAGATTGATCATCGACGAACAGATTTACGACCAAGTGCTGGCAAGCCTACTTTCTGCCTATCAATCGCTCCCAGCCAGAATTGGCCATCCGCTGGATCCCCACACCTTGATCGGGCCGCTGATAGATCAAGAGGCTGTCGCCTCCATGAAGACCACCCTAGAACGAGTCACTGCTGAAGGGGGAAAGGTGATTTTTGGTGGTCAAATCTTGGAAGGAGCGCCTTACGAGACCGGGACCTACGTGGTGCCTGCATTGGTCGAGGCTCAGAATCAATTCGAGATGGTACAACACGAAACCTTTGCCCCCATACTTTACCTAATCAAGTATGCTACCCTGGAAGAAGCCATTGCGCTGCACAACGCCGTGCCCCAGGGGTTGTCATCCGCTATTTTCACTGATAGCATGAAGGAGGCCGAGCGCTTCCTCAGCAGCTTGGGTTCCGATTGCGGAATTGCGAATGTGAATATCGGGACTTCCGGCGCGGAAATCGGAGGTGCTTTCGGGGGAGAAAAAGAGACTGGTGGCGGCAGAGAATCTGGATCGGACGCGTGGAAGGCTTACATGAGACGCCAGACGAACACCATCAATTGGTC
>DAITMB010000001.1:41688-54651 GCA_036835375.1 Bacteroidota bacterium | reverse complement strand
GCTATTGCACCTGCGAATCATAGACCAGGACTTTTTCCCAAAGGTCTGAGTGTTTTTCAATGAATGCCAAGTGCACGGGATCGACTTGATACGAATCTTGTGCAGCTTGATTTTCAAAGTGCAGGATATAAGCTAGGTCATAGCTGTGATCCACGACATCGCGCTCCTCAGTGTCGGCATGAGGTCCAATGTAAGATGCTTGCACCGAGGGAATAGCGGCGAGGG
Source organism: Bacteroidota bacterium (assembly GCA_036835375.1). GTDB lineage: Bacteria > Bacteroidota > Bacteroidia > J057 > J057 > JANQTF01. The sequence goes on along the minus strand of DAITMB010000001.1, from coordinate 54,426 downwards.
TGCGGCATCCGTCCATAAAAGCGGCTTTCTGTTCGGCAGTAACTCCGTCCTTGAGCCAGAAAAACACCGTGTGAACCAAACCAGGTCTCTTTGGCGTGGCGGACTGAGCTTCTGCCAACTGAGATTTCAGGCTATCAATTTCGGATTGAAGTGCCGCGTTGGAGGAATCACAGGCTACCACTAGCAACAGAATGCTTACAGTTAAAAGAAAAGTTAGTTTCATAAGGTTCATTTTTGGGGCAATATAGCCACTGCATCAGAAATATTCTCTCTCAGCAACAATGGAACAGGAAAGATGGAAGGTGGTTCAGCCGCCGATTTATGCACTATTGGGATTCATGGGTTCTGGCAAAAGTACCCTCGGCCCCTTAGCTGCCAACTTGCTCGGGCGTCCCTTTATGGATTTGGATGAGGAAATCGTGGCAAGCGAGGGCATGTCAATAACACAAACATTTGCTTCGAAAGGAGAGTCCTACTTTCGCGCGTTGGAATCCCGCACGATGAAGCACCTCGTGGAAAAATGCGCTCCCGGGACCATTCTCGCCACTGGAGGTGGCACCCCTTGCTACTTTGACAATCTGGATTTCCTTCGATCTAAAGCCGTAACGGTGTTTTTGGATGTGACTCCCGAAGCGCTATTTCATCGGCTCCTCCCCAGCAAGGACCAGCGGCCACTGCTCCGGCACTTGGATAAGCCGAGTTTTCGGGCGTGGGTCCACACCAAGTTGACTGAACGGAGGCCTTGGTACCAGCTTGCCCATGGGTGCCTTCGAAGCGATCATCTCCAGCCGGAAGACTTGGTCGCCTATTTTTTACTACAGGAAAAGGAAATTTTACGCTGAGTTCATGTTGCGAACTTAATTTCGCGTGTATGGCTTCAAAGTCTATGACCTCCTTTCATTCTTCAGATCATTCGAGCGTTTCGTCCTACTTGCTTCATTTTCATTCTATATGCAGACATTTTTCACCCTTCGATCTTCCCTTTTTGTACTCAGTTTCCTTTTCTTAGGCCAAGTGCTACAGGCTCAGGCTGCCAAGGAATTATTGCTTAGCGGACCTATGGTCGGATATACTGAGATGCGCGAGGCGCTGCTTTGGATTCAGACCAATGGGCCTGCCAAGGTACAGTTTCGCTACCAAGCGCAAGAAGAAGGGTCTCCTACTTTCTTGACTGAGGCTTTTGTCACAAGAAAAGAAGAGGCATTTACTGCTCGGTTCATCTGCGATTTGGTGAAGCCGGGAAAAAAATATTTGTATCAGCTTCTGCTCAATGATCAGGTGATCGAATTTCCCTATGACCTGAGTTTCAAGACGCCTCCCCTCTGGCAATACCGCACCGATCCGCCAGCCATGAAGATTGCGATGGGCAGCTGCGCATTTATCAACGACTCTACCTATGATCGCTCTGGCCGAGTGTATGGCGGTGAATACAAAATTTTTACGGCGATTCATGAGCAGAAACCGGACTTGATGCTGTGGCTCGGAGACAACAATTATCTCCGAGACGGAGATTTCTACACCACCACTGGGATAGTTCATCGCTACACTCACAGCCGAAATGTCCCGGAGATGCAACCCCTCTTGGCCTCTACCTCTCACTATGCCATTTGGGACGATCATGATTATGGTCCCAATGATAGCGATCGGTCTTACCGCGAAAAGCACACGACCCTCGCGGCATTCCAGTTATTTTGGGGAAATCCTTCCTATGGATTGGGAAATGGCGGCATCACCAGCATGTTCGAATGGGGCGATGCTCACTTTTTTATGCTTGACAACCGCTATTTCCGTACCCCGAATCGTCGAAACGACGGTCCCAGAACACTCCTCGGCGAAGAGCAGCTTCAGTGGTTTCTCGATGCACTGGTGGCTTCTAATGCCAAATTCAAATTTGTGATGATCGGTGGTCAGGTACTCAACACGGCAGAATTGTATGAGAATCATGCGAATCTCGCTCCAGAAGAGCGGCGCATGATCATCGACTACATTGTTTCCCACAAGATCAAGAATGTAATTTTTCTCACGGGAGACCGCCACCATTCCGAAATGTCTTTGCTTGAGCGGGATGGCATCAAGATCTATGACTTTACGTCTTCGCCTCTCACCTCCGGCACCCACGATGCCCTCAGCGAACCCAATCTCCTCCGCGTGCCAGATTCTCATGTCGCGGTGAGAAATTTTGGATTGATGGAAATCACTGGACCACGCTTGGAACGCAAGTTGCGCTTCAGCTTGCGCGATGCAGATGGCAAGGAAGTGTGGAACTACGAGATCATGGCCGAATAACATAAACGTGCACTTTTGAAAAAGAGGAAGATCGACTGATCCTCCTCTTTTTTTTGATGCAAGTGCTATACAATCAGCGAACGATTCTTGGGCCTCCACTGTCTGGCTATTGCACTTGGAGGGTCTTGCTCATCACTTCTTTGCCACTTTTTGCGACCAAGAGATACAGACCAGGTTCTAAGCCCAGTTGTAAATCCAAGCGATGGCCCAGCAAGGCTGGCAGGGTTTCTCGCCGCACCAAGCGACCAAGCTGATCGTAAATCAAGATCTCTCCGGGAGCGGCTACGGCCCACTCGACCGCCACCGTGCAGGTGCCGTCGTTGGGATTGGGGAAGACAGTAAGTGATCCGGACTTGTGGAGCAGCGAGGATTCTACAACAGCGTTTGCATTGCAACTCACGCGGGGTGTTTCTTTTCCAGCTGTCCAGCCTACGGTAAACTGCTCATAGATATCTGCTCCAAAGTCCGGATTGAAGACCTTGCTGACCGTGCCATTGGGATTGAGCAGGCGCGCGGACCCATTGCCATCGTTGTTTGCCCACCAAGCAAGGCCATCTTGACCAAACGGACCTTCATCGATAAGATGAAAAAGGTAGCACCCCGCAGCAAGCTGTAGCGTGTCGCGGTATGTGGTGTAGGGAAATAGATTTTTTCTGTCGAGTACCACCGTTCCGTCGTCGGCATTGATCACCTGATAGCGATTTTCTGAAGCGGCGGCGTTTGTCGTGATTTCTAGAATGGACCCGATGATCCAGCGAGGAGGCACATCAAATGGCACCTCGAGGTAGTCGTTGCTGGTATTATCGTCTGTTCCCCCATTTACCGAATTGATTTCGACATAAAACCGAGGATCATTTTCGTCTAATCCCGTCCAGTTGAAGAGAGGAAGCATAATTTCTTCGTTCTCCAAAAACTCCAGACTTCCAGACCAGCGATAATAGCATGGCGAAAATCCGCCAATGACGCCAAAAGTGAAGTCGATGGCCGTGACGGTCTCTTCACCTAAGTTGCGGACCAATATTCTGGGGTTTGCGCAAATGGGGTTTCTGCGGCTGTATTCGTCGTGGCGATTGGGGGCGAGAATAGCCTCTATCTCCACATCTCGCTGCCGGGAAGCTGCGCCATAGGTGAGCAATTGTCCCTGAAGGACAAAGTTTCCTTCGGGAGGCGAGGAATTTTGGAGTGAATAATCGATGATCAAGGTGTCGCCCGGATTGAACAGCTCGGTGAGTTCATGATCAAAAGTCGTCACTTCTTCGCCGGGGCACCAGCCTGCACGATCATATACCCAGGTGCCGCCTTGGGGATAGATGTGGTTGGTCGCACATTCGTTCCACACCAGCCAACTAAACAACCGATTGCCGTTGATGTCGAGATAATGATCTCGTGGGCAAAATTCTGCGCAGTTGGTGGGACCACCAAACCCATGCCCACTGCTGCGGGTCTTGATGCGGTATCCGTGCGCGCCCTGATCCAACACTTTGGTCACTGGGCCTCCTTGACTATTGCTGAGCAAAGCGCCATAGCTAAAATTGCCCGACCAGAGGTTCTCAATTTTCCTGACTTTTCGCGGGGGCGTTCCTTTGATCATCACAAACTTCAAGTCCAGCACCTCTTGGTTGTTCCCTGCGCGCAAGTACACGTGGTCACGTAGCAGCGGCGCATAATCAGTCACGTCATAAATCCAAGTTTTTCCGTTGGGCCCCAGGTCGAGATTGATTCCGTAGGGAGTGATAAATCGCAAAATTTCATACTCCACAATGTTGCTAAAATAGCGGTGATCATCGCGATAACGTACCTGCTCGGCCCCCACGAAGACTGAATCTACAGGCAATCCATTTTCATCTATCACGTAGCTATATCGATTGGCCTCCCAAACCACAAGAGTATCGGTCGGTGCACTGGGCTGAATTGGGTCATCTTGACGAATGATATATGGGCCGCTGGGGTTGTCATACAAGACCAATTGTGCTGCATGATTGGGAACCGAGTCGAAAGAAGTTACCTCAGTCACAAGCCGAGTGTATTCTCCCTGGTCAAAAACGGCACGGGGACGCGCAAAAGTTCCCTGGCGATCCAGGAGCAAGGCTTCGCTGTCGCGAGTTTTCCAACTCGGGAGCCCGAGCAACACCCCCGGTGCCTGGATGCCCGCAGCGTCTTGAAGAATTGTGCCTGCCCCTTCATTCATTGGGTAGTAGCCAATGAGGTTGGCATAATCCGGGTGAGCCGCTGTGACTTGGCGCTGGTACCAGTTCGCGAGGGTGGTTTGGTTGAGAGCGACATTCCAGATTCTCAGTTCGTCTATTTTTCCGTCAAATCTGATTCCATTCCAAATTCCCAAGAAAAGGTCGGCATCCCCGGTCTGCAACTGATATCCGCGCTGCCCCACCAGCTGGCCATCTACGTAGAGTCGGGTCATGTTGGAGGAGTACGTGACGGCGAAGTGTCTCCACGCATGTTTGCTGCCGGGCACCGATACATCGAAGTCTGGCGCTCCCCAGAGTTGTACTCGCCACAGGTTGTCAGTGGTCATCGTGCGAAGAGAAAAATCCTTGGCTACCGTCCCAGTGCTTCCCGCCTGAAATACCCCGCCACCGTTGAACGATTCTGTATATACCCAGCATTCGATCGTGCGGGCAGCAGACCCAGAGATTTGTGGACCCTCGCCCAGATTCACGATGTCCGTGCTCCCATTGAAATCCAAATAGCTATCGCTTCCAGACACATGGCTTCCCGAAGAAAATGCCGTCTGGGAGAGCTGCACCTGCGTGTCGGTTCCGGGATCATTTTGGTCAAATGAAAAACGAATGACCAGATTCGAGCTGCCGTCCCAGGAGAAAGGCGTGTGGAACAAAAAGTCTTGCCAGCCGACGGTGTTCATCGCCGTTTCCAGGAAATAGACTTCTGTAAATCCACTGCTGAGATAAGTATCTGAGCTGAGACTATCGAAGGAAGTAGGAGAAATGGCTATTCGCAAATTGCGAATATTGCTCCCAAGGGCGCTTATGTCTAGTTTTAGGCCGGAAATATCTCCCGCGACAAGCCCTGCGCTCGCCAACTCCACTGCTCGCCAAATGAACTGAGACTCCGCGCTGCGGCTTCCTCCGGGCAAAACATATCCAGCAGTAAAATCAGCGCTGCCCAAAGTAGTCTGGCTCATCGACAAGGTATCAGTGTAAGAGACTGCTCGCTGAAGCCGTTGATAATAGGTCCAAGTCGGCGAGGTGACATAGGCGAGCGAATCAGGTGCGCCACCAGTGACCCAAGCAAATCGTGGAGCCGTGCGTGCACTCGAATCCATTACCCCGGAGCTGTCCACCACTACCGTGTAGGTGAGATAGTCCCATTCTCCACATGGAAAATTATCTTGCGTGGTCTTGGCGTCGCATTTCAGGGTGTAATACATGAGTATTTTCTGAAAGGACTCCGTGGAGTCTGGAAACTTGAAGGTGCCTTGATACGGTGCTGAAAATCCGATCGGGCTTGGGTCATCGAAAGTAAAGGTCTGGACAACAATGGTGTCGCCCGTTTGGGCGGAAAGCAGGCTCCCGCCCAGTACCATTAAGACCAGTAGAAAACGATAGAAAAGGTGCATATAAATGAAATAGAGGATGGATGGTCTAAGAGGAGATCTTCGGAAAATTAGGAAAATGTTGACATAACACGCATCGAAGTAAAAATTGGTAAGAATGGAGCTAGTATAAAAAAGTTAAAAACCTGTAAATCAGCATGGCCATCTGCGAGGAATTCCGTTCTTTTTTGCTTTGCAAATAAAGATCTGGCCAACTCTTCTACCCTGCTTACTGGTCATCTTCATTCGATCACTCACATGACTTCTCCCGGGATTACACAGAAGTTCTGTCGCAATCCAGACATAAAGGCGCTTGCGTAAGTTATGCTATCAGAAAGAAAGCTGAAATTGAAGCCGTGATTTTGGCCGGTTTGCCTACTTGTCCGATTTCTCCCTGCACACGATGACGTCTTGAAACGACCCTCTCTCGTTCATCGCCATTCTACTAAATGCGATCACATCTCAATGACTACCTCCACAGCAAGATTTTCCCCATGAAAAAATGCCGTGCTCCCTTCTTGATTTTCGCGTTACTTCCCTTTCTTTCTGTGCCTTCTCTCTCTGCGCAAGAGACGACAGAAGACACAGTTCGCAAAATGCAAATTACCAGTCTATTCGTTCTACCTATTGTCTATTTCACCCCCGAAACACGTTGGGCGGGTGGCGTCGGGAGCCTGGTTGCCTTCCGATTCAAGGGTGATTCTGTCGGCACGCGGCCTTCACAGGTTCAACTCGGATTTGCCTACACCCAAGAAAGGCAATTTTTAAGCTACCTTCCTTTTTCAATTTTCGCGAAGCAGGAACAATGGTATATCTATGGAGAACTGGGCTACTACCGATATACTTACTTTTTTTATGGCTTAGGGAATAAAAATACCAATCCCGACGGGGAATTGTATGATGTCAATTTTCCACGATTGCGCATCCATGCTATGCGCAAAATTAAACCGCGCTGGTACCTGGGCCTCCACTATTGGTGGGACATCTTCGAAATAGCAAACGCTGACCCGAATGGTAAGCTTTCCGATCCTGTCGAAAACATCCAAGGCCGAAATGGCGGTGTCATTTCTACTCCGGGGTTAATCACGCTTTTTGATGGCAGAGATGATGTATTTGCTCCTGAAAGCGGGTACTACCTCGAGGCACTCACCCAGATCAGCCGTCCGTGGACAGGCAGCCCATTTTCCTACAGCAGAATCACGATTGATGGCCGATATTATCTGCCGGTCAGTAGAAAGCTCAAGCACACCCTCGCGCTTCATGCCTTTGCGGATCTCACCGAAGGGGTCCCGCCATTCAACGCCCTTCCTTCCCTCGGAGGCCCGAGGAGATTGCGCGGCTTATATGAAGGCAGATATCGAGACAATCACGTGGTTTTGGCCCAAGCAGAATACCGATTGCCCCTGTTTTGGCGGCTGGGCATGGCAGGATTTGTGTCTGTGGGAAGTGTGTTCCCCAGTTTTCAAGAGATTTCTACAAGGTACATTCGCTATGCCGGCGGCGCTGGACTACGGATTCGAATCAGCAAGCAAGACCGTGTCAACCTTCGAATCGACGCTGCCTTTGGTCCCGGCAATTCTGGATATTATCTCACAGTCGGCGAAGCATTTTGAGTTGATTCAAAAGGTGCGAATCAAGTCATTCATTTGAATCGATCCTTTTCCTTTCTATGATCTTCAATAAAAAAACTTCCTTCAGTTTGCTGAAGGAAGTTTTGTATTTATAGAAACAAGACTTCGCTCGAATTACTTGTGTGCGTAGGCTTTGATAAGCGGTTTTAAATCAAGTCTCTTCAATCAGTAAAATTCTTGATGTCAAGGGTCCAGTCGTACCCGGAGAATGTAAGGCTGGGACTTGCGTCCTGAGGGATCAGCCCAAATCGCTTGATGATCTCGATTGTACCTTTCTCTCCACCAAAATCTGCTCTAAACCAATTCATCAACGTGGTGACCTCTACACTTCCCTCGGCTACGGAATGCACCGTGGTGGCCTTCAAAAACTGCTTTGCTCGATTTTCCAACTGAGATTCGAGGGTGGCTACGCGATACACTTCGACTGGGGGGCAGGATTTGGCTCCACAGTTGAGGGCAAAGTGAATTCGCCAATCTACCTCTTCAACGCGCATTTTTTTCTCAAAGGAAGACACGAATAGCTTTCCCAGGTAGCCGTAGCTCAGCTTGACCTTGGATCTGCGCAAAATGCCATGCTCTATGTTGTCAAAGCTCAATAGCTCTCCGGCGATGGTCACCCGGGGTTCGGAGAAAAAAGAACCTCTGTCTTCAAAAAGTGCTGGATTCTCTCGCAGCTTCAGAATGATAAAGCTGTTATACACATTGATCCAAAAAGTCTTTTTGTGCACATCGTCGCTAAGAGAAGCCGCTAGTTGATTAGGGTCTGCGCTCTCTAGCTTGGTCGTGAATTCTTCTGTATCCCAATCGTTCTTGACCGCTTCGAGCAAATTAGATGAGATTTTGGCGTAATTTGTCTGTCCGGTTGCTTGGGTGGACAACCCTGGCAACAGGAAGGAAAAGATCGTGTAGATAGAAAAACGTACCTTGGACATGAGATTTTTGGTGATGATGAAAAATCTGTAATGCATATCACATACGTAGGTTTTACATGCTCAGATGAAATCCTTGAAGAGCTGTCTCCGAAATATCCAGAAAAATGAAACTAAGTGTCATCATCCCGACATTGGAAGAAGCCGATAATATCTCTCAGCTCCTTCCAATCCTGAAGCAGGGATTGCTCGGCTTGCCTCACGAAATCCTGGTCATAGATGCAGGAAGTCGCGACCGAACGCTAGAAAAAGCGCAGGAATTCGGGGCTGACATTGTGCGGGTATCTCCCATGCGAGGTCGCGCAGCACAAATGAACTATGGGGCAAGTATTGCTTCGGGGGACGTCCTTTACTTTGTTCATGCAGACACACGCCCTCCAATAACTTTTTGGCAGGACATCGAGGACTCCTTGGCGCATGGGTATGATGCTGGCTGTTATCGATCCTCCTATGACACCAACATTTGGTTGATGAAATTCAACGCTTGGCTCACCCGCTTCAATCTGCTATTTCTCCGCGGAGGAGACCAGTCACTTTTTATTAGAAAGGCTGTCTTCGATAGATTAGAGGGTTATCGGGAGGACTACCACATCATGGAAGATTTTGAGTTTCTCAGGCGACTACGCCAAGCTGTCCCTTTTCGCATCGTGCCTAAAAATATTCTCATCTCAGCCCGAAAGTATGATCAGAATTCCTACCTAAGAGTCAATTACGCGAATATCACCGTCGTTTCGAAATATCGTCGGGGGGCCTCGCAGGAAGACCTCGTCTCCACATACAAGCGGCTTCTTCAAGACCGATGACAGAAGTCTTTCCTCACGCATAACTTAAACAGGGCAACCAGCTGGCAGAGAAGCTTATTATTGCATTTTCTTCTCATTTTCAATCCGAATTTCTTCTTTCTCGGGATTTTCACCGCTCCTCAGCCCAGTTGTATGCATCACCCGCGTTCGTCTGTCTTCACATTCGCCCTGCTACTTCAGCTTGGTTTCCTCGGAGTGTTGGGATCTGCCTGCCATTCCATCTCCTCTTCTTCTCAACCACTTCGGGAAAATCGCCTCGCCCTCAGCGACAGTCCGTATCTGCGGCAACATGCCACAAACCCAGTGGATTGGTACCCGTGGTGCGACGAAGCGCTACGCTTAGCCAAGGAAGAAGATAAACTTCTTGTGATCAGCATTGGCTACTCCGCCTGTCACTGGTGCCATGTCATGGAAAAAGAGTCCTTTTCCGACACGGCTGTGGCCCGGTTCATGAATGAGCATTTTGTATCCATCAAAGTAGATCGCGAACAGCGACCCGACTTGGATCAACTCTATCAGCAAGCCGCCATACTTACCTCGGGTCGAGGCGGCTGGCCTCTCAATGTCATTGCGCTTCCAGATGGCAGCCCCGTGATTGCGGCTACCTATTTTTCCAGGGAAAACTGGATGGAATTGTTACCAAAGATACAAGCGCTTCACGCCAAGAGCCCGGAGCAACTCCAATCGATGGCGTCGCGCATTGTCATGGGTGTCGGAGAAATGGGTCGTTCTCCTTTTGCCGCCAAGCCTGACATTCTGGAGGCTTCTACACCGCGGGACGCTGCACATTCTATTTTACCCGAACTCGATCCGCGATGGGGTGGATTGAAAGGGAGCACTAAATTTCCGATGCCCGGCATGATGGATTTCCTGTTGGCTTACGGTCACACACAACAAGATTCGCAAGCTCTGACTGCTGTTAGCGTAGCGCTGGACCAAATGGCCAAGGGAGGAATATACGATCATGTGGGGGGCGGATTCTTTCGATATGCTACAGATTCTATTTGGCACATTCCGCATTTCGAGAAAATGCTCTATGACAATGCCCAACTCGTGGCGCTGTACAGCCGCGCGTATCGCGCTGGAGGCCAAGAACATTACCGACAAGTGGTGAGAGAAACCATTGCCTTTCTTCAGCGAGAACTCTCAGATCCGGCTGGGGCGCTCTATGCCTCTCTCGACGCTGACAGCGAAGGTGAAGAAGGTGGCTACTATGTGTGGTCAGAAAAAGATTTCCTCAAAACCCTGGGAATGAAGGGAAAAGCGTTCAAAGACTACTTTCACGTTCTGCCGCAAGGCAACTGGCAAGAGAAGCAAAGTGTGCTCATGGTGATCGAAGATCCAGCTGTCATCGCCCAACGGCATGGATATACTGAAGCAGAATTTACCTACATGATTCCAGTAGCTAAACAGCTCCTGCTCGAAAAACGTGAGAAACGCACGCGCCCACATATCGACAAAAAAATTCTCACTTCTTGGAATGCATTGATGATCACGGGATATGTCGAAGCATATCGCGCCTTTGGCGATGATTCTCTTCTCCATGCCGCCACTACCATCGCCGACTTCCTGCTCAAGCACATGAAACGAGAAGGGGGAGGCCTATATCGCAGCTATTTTGATGGGAAAGCTGGCACGGTTGCTTTCGCAGACGACTACAGTTTCTTGGTTGAGGCTTTGGTCAACTTGTACCAAGTGACTTTTGACGAAATATGGATTCTCGAAGCCGAAACCCTCATGGCATTTCTTCAAGCAAATTTTAAAGAAGAATCGAGTCCTTATTTTTACTTGACGCAGGACAGTACCTCGCTCATCGCGCGCCCAAAAGGATTTGAGGACAACGTGATCCCAAGCATCAATGCATCGCTGGCCAAAGGCTTGTTTTTACTGGGAACATACCTTGATAGGCCCGACTACCTTAAGCAATCACGCGAAATGATCGGTCACCTCGAAGCTCAAGTCCGGAGCTCGGGTGGGTCGTTTTATCACTGGGCCTCTCTCAGTCTTTGGTTTGCGAAACCACCGTATGACGTAGCGATCGTCGGTGAAAATTGGTCTTCCCTGGCCAAGGAATGGTGGATGCGATATGATCCTAACGTATTGCTGCTAGGTGGCAAAAGTGAAGGGCGCCTCCCGCTCCTACAACGGAAGCTGGTGCCGGGTACGACGATGATCTATGTCTGTCAAGACAAGGTGTGCCAGCTTCCAGTCACAGACAATGCCGCTGCGCTCGCGCAGATCAAATAACCGGATCCATCGTTCACAAATCCATTTGCTCACCACTCCAACACGGTGTCTTCGTGTGTTGCCAAGGTGAGCATGGTCACATCTTTGAGTCGATGTTCCAGGCCGAGCGTCTTGGGAATTTCGTAATGGAAGAAGAAACGCATGGTGTGCAATTTACTCAGGTAAAATTCTGCCTCGACGCCTTGCACACCCCGAATGAGTGACTGCTTTGCGCTGATTCCTTGCTTGAGCCATTGCCAACTGACCAAGGTGATTCCCATCAGTTCCATGAAAAGATTGGCGTCAGCGAGGTAGCGCTCTATGTCTCCTTTCATTGCGAAAGGAATCAAGTGGGCAAGCACGGATTGAATCCTGCTCATCGACGTTTCGAGCAATTCTGCATAGGGCTTCAACTCTTCATAGCTTTTGGCCGACTCGATCGTCTGAAAAATCTCTGCATTCAAATACTGCATAGCTTCCCCTTGATTCATGGTGATCTTTCTGCCCAGCAAATCTTGCGATTGGATCCCTGTTGTGCCTTCGTAGATCGAATAGATGCGTATGTCGCGATAATAATTTTCAAGTGGAAAATCCTTACAGTAGCCTGCTCCACCCAAAATCTGTAGGCCCTGACTGATCGACTGTATGGCCATTTCGGCAGGATAGGTTTTCACAACCGGCGTGAGCAAGTCAAGCAACATTTGATAGCGATGCTTCTCCGTTCCCTCACTTACTTTTTCGAGATCGGCATATAGGGAAGCTTGCAAAGCGAGGGAAAGCGATCCCTCTACGATGGCCTTTTGCATCAATAGCATTCTCCGCACATCCGGATGGTGAATGATTAGAATCTGTTCCTGTGCGAGATTTTTTTTGTTGTTGAGCGGACGACCTTGTGGGCGCTCGTGTGCATACTTGAGCGAAGCATAGTAGGCAGCCGATGCAATGCCAGCTGCACCGATACCGACGGCAATTCGCGCCTCGTTCATCATTTGAAACATATAGGCCAAGCCGCGGTGGGGTTCACCTAGTAAATATCCGTGACAGTCTTCCTTTTCCCCATACATCAAATGTGTCGCTGGTGATCCCTTTTGACCCATCTTATGATACAGTCCGGCTACAGTGACGTCGTTAAACACAAGTTGTTCCCCCTCTTGTCGGTACTTGGGTACCAAGAAGAGCGAAATCCCCTTGGTACCAAGTGGTGCGCCGTCGATTCTGGCGAGAACGAAATGGACTACATTTTCTGCTCCCACATAGTCTCCGCCAGAGATATAAATCTTCTGTCCTTTGAT
>DAITMB010000001.1:0-41588 GCA_036835375.1 Bacteroidota bacterium | reverse complement strand
GGGAAGAGGTAGGTATCAGCCAACTGCTTCGCAGCGTCCAACATCATTTCGACCGATGCTCGATCCAAATGACCGTAGTAGTCACTGGAAAATAAGTCCTCCATCTGGTGGACATCAAAGAGCAAAAATTCCAAATTCCGGGGTGCGAAGTAAGCTGGCTGCATAACGAAGAAAAGATTGGATGAATAATGATGGAAAATTTACAAAAAATGATATTTTCCTGCACCCTATTTCTCACATTATCTCGCGACTCCTTATGAATGAATTACACTACGCCGACGGTCTCCTGCGCGTACGCATAGACCAGGCCGTGAAAACCATCGAGCTTCACCAGCCGCAAAAGAAAAATGCAGTCAGCGGAGATATGGCTCGCGCACTTTTGGCAGTCATGAAGGAGAGTGAGAGGGATGATTCACGGGTATTAATCCTCACGGGTGCCGGTCAAGACTTTTGTGCCGGAGCAGATCTCGACCCTCGTTTGCTCGCTGGCTCGGGTCAGCCATTTGATGTGACCACTTTTTTGAAGGAGACCTACAACCCACTCCTACTGCTCATGCGAACCATGGACAAACCCATCATCGCCAAAGTCCGCGGCGTGTGTGTGGGCGTGGGGTGGAATTTTGCCTTGGGATGTGACTTGATCTATGCCACACCACAGACGAGATTTTCACAAATATTTACCAGAATCGGCCTTTCCAGCGATGGAGGAGGCGCCTATTTCTTATGGGAGCGTCTCGGGCATCAGAAGGCTTTTGAAATGCTAGCCTTTCACGAGCAAATCAACGGTGAGCAAGCATTGAAACATGGACTCGTGAATGCGCTCTTCGATGAAGAAGATCTCGACAGCCAGGTGCAAGAAATCGCCCACAGGATCGCTACAGGGCCTTATCTGGCGATCCAGCGAAGCAAGTCAAATCTTAGGGCCGCACAAATGCACGGACTCGAAGCCACTCTCGCGCAAGAGGCTGATAATCAGGGAAAAAACTTCATCTCTTTCGACTTTATGGAAGGGATTTCGGCATTCCTACAGAAGAGAGCTGCAAAATTTCGTGGAAAGTGATTCAATAATTGTCTTTTCTCCACTTGAGATCCATCGAGCCGCCTCACTTGATGGATCTTTCGCTTATACCCCCGTCTCAGCGCCATTTTTCGACGTTTTTAGCGCCTGAGAATCGCTTGGCGTATCCTCTCCGGACCAGCATCCCGATGAACAAAAACGAAAGCCACCCAAAAACGCCTGTCCACAAGGATGTTGATAGCTTTTCAATTGCCTGATTATCAGTACTAGCATGTCCACACAGTCCTCGGCCAGGCTTGTGAACAAGTCATGCATTCGTGACAATTCTCAGGCAATCAATCCTCTCTTTGTCCACATTTGTGTGGACAATTCCTTACTGTTGATAACTATGGTTCATAAACTCGGGCTTCTTCACATTCTCTTCACACAAAACTCACGCTGGCTTTTTCTACCAACTGTCCACAACCCATCATGTGCATAAGTAGATATCGTGCCCAGAACATTTTTTAGAAAAAATTTCATCCTTCACGATCGTCTGCTCCCATGTGCAAAACCAATCCTTCGCTAAGTACATTCAATCTCAGTATGCTACCCCTCTTCATACTTCCGGCTTTCCTGTAATATGTAAGGTTTTTGTAGGAACGGTCGTGGATTGATCCCTCCAATTTGGGCTTGTGGATAAGGAAGGTTTAAATGGGGATAACGAAAGCTCCTAGTTTTCTTTTGAAAAGTTATCCATCCTTTCCACATCGCCATTCTTACTTCTTAAAAGAAAAAATAAATTACTTAAAGAAAAGAAGGTAGTTCTGAATGGAAGAGATATATCGCTCTTCGACTGTCACGTGGAACTGAGAAGCGCAGCGCTTCAAAAGAAAACGGAATCTCATGAAAGCTACGCTTTCACTTGTGATTCCACATGCTTGCTCATTGTGGAAAACTTCTATAGAATGGGGTAAATTCGCTGATAACATCGTAACATCGAGTCTGTTAGATTCATCATCGGATTGTTTACTTACTGTGGACAGGAGGAGATTTTGGACTTGTTTTTCTACGAATGGCACGGCATCGCTTTATGCTAGGGATCGATGTAGTACCTTGCATGTCCTACTGCTGAGCCAGAGATTTTTTTTTGCGAGCATTTGCTCGTTATGGCCCAGTGGAAACCATTTTTCTCGAAACCCATGGCTGAATCTGCCTACACCGATATCTCCAATTTGGGAGAATTTGGATTGATCCATCATCTGACTCAAAAGTTCGCTCCTCGCCGACAAGAGATCTTGCTTGGTATCGGAGACGATGCCGCTGTGTGGAAGCCAGCAGAGGGTCTCGTGTCCGTGATATCCACAGATTTACTCATCGAAGGAATTCACTTTGATTTGTCGTACATGCCGCTGCGCCATCTTGGGTACAAGTCAATCGTGGTGAATCTGAGCGATATATTTGCTATGAATGCTGAGCCTGTGGCGGTCACGGTTTCTCTTGGACTCAGCAATCGATTTCCGGTAGAGGCGCTCGAAGAGCTGTACGAAGGAATCCATCAAGCTTGCGAGACCTACGGTGTGGACCTCATCGGCGGTGACACCAGTTCTGCCAAGCAAGGATTGGTATTGTCGATCACTGCCATCGGGCAGGTGGAGCCCGACAAATACGTGACTCGCGGAAAAGCAAAACCCAAAGATCTCATCTGTGTCTCTGGAGATGTGGGAGCTGCCTATGCTGGCTTCCTCGTATTGGACCGCGAAAAAGCGGTATATCTCAACAGCCCTGATGTTCAACCAGATTTGAACGATTATGACTATGTAGTGGGTCGGCAGCTCAAGCCCGAAGCGAGAATTGATGTCGTGCGAAAACTGAGGGAGGCAGGGATCTTGCCAACTTCGATGATGGACATCAGCGATGGAGTTGGCAGCGAGCTGCACCATCTATGCCGCAGCAGCAAGACAGGCGCTACGATCTATGCGCACAAGTTGCCAATTGATCCACAAACTGTCAAGGTTGCCGAAGAATTTGATATCGGAGCAACTACTTTTGCGATGAATGGTGGGGAAGACTACGAATTGATCTTTACCGTTCCGCTGGAGGCTTTCGACACCATCAAGTCTTGGCAAGAGATTTCGATCATAGGGCATATGACCGATGACCCACAGCTGATCCAGATAATTCTTGACAGCGGAGAGATGGTTGACATTGAAGCTCAAGGATGGGAGCATTTTAAATAATTGGGAATTGATCCGATCGCCTTCCACTTTAGCTGGGTTCGCAAGCAGCTCCCATTTTTCTTACATATCTTTTTTATTTCATCATGCGAATCATTTCTTACAATGTCAACGGCATTAGGGCCGCTTCCAAAAAGGGCTGGTACGACTGGCTTCAACAGGAACAAGCTGACATTGTCTGCATCCAAGAGACAAAAGCCCATCCAGACCAGCTTTCAGCTCTTGAGCGCAATCCAGAAGGATATCATTCCTACTGGCATTCCGCCCAAAAGAAGGGTTACTCGGGTGTGGCCATTTTTTCCAAGCAAGAGCCACTGCAAGTGACAGAGGGCTGCGGGATTGATTTCATCGACGAGGAAGGGCGAGTACTTCGGGCAGACTATGAAGCTTTTTCTGTGATCAGTCTCTATGCACCCTCGGGGTCATCCGGTGAGCATAGACAAGAAATCAAAGAAGAATTTATGAAGGTGTGGCCAGGCTATCTTGAGGAGCTTCGAACAAAGTATCCACGCTTACTGATTGCCGGAGATTACAACATTGCGCACACGCACATTGATATTCATGACCCTGTCGGAAACAAAAAGAGCTCTGGATTTCTTCCACATGAAAGAGAATGGTTTTCTCACCTTCTTCAATTAGGGTATGTAGATAGTTTCAGAAAATGCCATCCAGATGCACTGCATCAATACTCCTGGTGGAGCCATCGCGCAAACGCGCGAGCGAACAACAAAGGTTGGCGGATCGACTATCATCTACTGACTGAGGAGCTGGCGGGAAGCCTGATATCGGCTTCGATCATGCCTAATGTTTTTCATTCAGATCACTGTCCGATCGAAATTGTCTTGCAACCATAGGATTGTTTAGTAGGAAAACCATCATTGCTTGTCGGAAGAAGGCCGCCCAGATTTAAGCCTTGGTTTGGAATCTTGCGAAGGAGTTTGCAATTTCAGAAATCCCTACCAGCTTCCGTTCGGGTAATTCATGGAGTCACGAACCTCCAATAGACTTCAAGCGTTTGAAGGGGGAGGTTTTTTATATCAAATTGTAGGGAGCTTGTAGAAGAATGAAGACTATGCGCAAGAACTCATTGCTAGATCAAAGACTAGAAGAATTCAGAAAAAAATACTACACCGACCAGATCATCAGGGGCAGCCTCATCTTGATATTGTTGGTGAGTTCTATTCTTTTCGTCGCCCTGTTGAGTGAAGGGATTTTTGGGTTTTCTGCCGCAGTACGAACCAGCATGGTGGCCCTTTTTGGACTTGTGTTTGCAGGCGTACTCGGTTGGATGGTCGTCCGTCCACTCGTGAAACTTGCCAAATTGGCTCCGGGAATCAATGATTTCCAGATTGCCGACATGGTGAGAAATCACTTTCCCGATATCAACGACAAACTTCTCAACTTGCTCCAGCTTCGCAACAAAGCAGAAGATCGTGAGCTCGCTCTGGCCGCCATTGATCAGAAAACACAACAAGTCGTTCCAGTGAAGTTGAGTTCAGCCATCGACTTCAAGGTAAATCGGAAATACATCTCCTACCTCCTCATTCCCTTTTTGCTCTACGGCATCCTCTATCTTTCTGCTCCCGCATTCTTTGGCCAAAGCAGCCACCGCCTCCTCCATTTCAGCCAAGACTTTGTCCCAGCTCCACCCTACGCGATTGAGATCAGCGAAGTCCCTTCAGAAATGGTCGCAGGTCAGGACTTTTCCGTCAAAATAAAGGTCAAAGGGGAGGAGCTTCCAGAAGAGCTGTTCATGTATATCAGAGACGATGCGTCGGGTGCTAATCAGTTCATGGATTATCAGCTAAAAGAAATATCAGCAGGATCCTATGAGTACCTTATCCCCGAAGTGAAAGACGATTTTTCTTTTTACGTTGGAAACGAAGAAGTGAAATCCGATGCCTATTCCATCGGCGTTTTAAAGCGCCCCTTCATTAAGCAGTTTCAAGCCACAATTCAATATCCCTCCTACACCAGGAAGTCACCTGAGCGCTTGGATCCCAACGTTGGAGATTTCAAAGTGTTGAAAGGGTCTCAGGTTTCCTGGCAGTTGCTCACAGAAGGAAATGTGGTAGTGGCTCAGTTTATGACTGGCGCGGGCGCCATCCCATTGTCCGAAGACAATGGCTCCTACAAGATGTCCCGTAGAATGATGGAGCCAATGGATTATTTCCTTTCCCTTTATGCTCCTGATTCTATCGAAAATATTGACACGGTCAAGTATCGCGTGGACATTGTCCCCGATCGGTTTCCATCGGTGTACATATTCTCCCCTACTCAGGATCTAATGGTAGATCTCAACCCACAGCTTTCCTTAGAGCTGGAGATAGCGGATGATTATGGATTTTCCAAGATGTCGTTATTTTACCGATTCACAAAGTCTGGTGGTAGTACCAGTGTGACCAAAGACTTCCAAGAATTTTCGCTCAAGATTTCCCCTACGGTATTATTGCAACCGCTGGCCTTTGACATTGACTTGACCTCAATCGGCATGAAAGAAGGTGACGAAGCGGAATTTTATGTCAAAGTCTGGGACAATGATGGAGTGAGCGGAGCCAAAGCCTCTACGAGTGGAACCCTTCGGGTAATCTATCCGACCCTTGATGCCAAATACGATGAACTCAACGCCCAACAGGATCAGGTCAAAGAAGACCTTGACCGACTGAGGAAAACAGCCGAAGAACTTCGCGAGTCTTATCAGAAGATGCAAGAAAAGCTTCTGGAGCAAAAAAGCCTTTCCTTCGATGACAAGAAAGAAATGCAGCGCATGATCGACGAGCACAAGAAGATGCTAGACGAGATTCAGACTGCGCAGGAGAAGCTCGAGGAAACAAAGAGTGAAATGGAGAAAAACTCTATGGTTTCCGAGAATACCATGGAGAAAATGGAAGATCTCAACAAGTTGATGGAGCAACTTCAAAACGAAGAGATCGAAAAACTTTTGGAAGAGATTGAGCAAAAAATGGAAAACATCTCTCCAGAGTTTTTACAAGAGAAACTAGAAAAGCTCAAGTCGAATGACATTGACCTGAAGAAGAGTTTGGAGCGAACCCTTGAACTGCTGAAGCAACTGGAGGTCCAACAGAAGATTGACGAGCTAAGAAATAAAATTGACGACCTGGAAGCCAAGCAGGAGATGCTCAATGACGAGCTACAGAATGCAGAGAGTGCTGAAGAGCTGGACGAGATCAGCGATCGGCAGGAAAATTTAGATGAGCAAATGGGCGAAATCGAGAAGGATTTGGAGAAGCTCGAAGAGATGAAGTCTGATACAAAGTCGCCTGAAGAAGAGTCTATGCAAGATCTTAAGGAGCAAGCCGAAAAGGCTCGCGAAGAAATGCAAAAGGCCAGTGAAAATATGGATCAGGCCTCTGAGCAGATGGAAGAAGGAGGTAGGAAGAACAGTAAGGAAGCGCAGCAACAAATGCAAAACGCTTCTGAGTCACAGAAGAGCGCGCAGAAGAAGCTTCAAGAAATGTCGGAGTCGCTGAGTGGAATGCAGATGAATATGCAATCTCAGCAAGACATGCAGAACTTGGAAGATCTTCGTGAGCTACTTGAAAACTTGCTCAAACTCTCATTCGACCAAGAAGACCTGAAAGAGGAAGTGAGAAAACTTGCCTTCAATGATCCGGCACTCAAAGAAAAGAGCCAGAATCAGAAAAAGTTGCAAGATGACATGGAGCTGGTGCGCGATTCTTTGGAGGCCTTGGCGAGTAGAATGTTCCAGATAGAGAAATTCGTCTTGGACGAAAGCCAGAAGATCACAGACAACATGAATACATCGCAGACTTTCTTTCGAAACAAGGAAGTTCACAAGGTACATCATCATCAACAGACAGCGATGATGAGCATCAACAACTTGGCGAACATGCTCTCGAATTCCATGCAGCAGTTGCAGGAAAATATGCGCAACGCCCAAGATGGTCAAGCCATGTGCCCCAAGCCGGGAGATACCCCCTCACAGATGCAAAGCATTTCCAAACAGCAGCAGAAGCTCAATGAGATGATGCAAAAGATGATGCAGCAAGGAGAGAAAGGGGGCGAAGAAATGTCACAAATGGCAGGAGAGCAAGAGCGCATCCGGCAGCAACTTCAGGAAGCACAAAGCAAAATGAAAGGGGAGGGCGGCAAGCCCCTCGGAGATATGGACAAGGTCATGCAAGATATGATCGACAGTGAAGATGACCTCAGAAATCAACAACTCACCCATGAAACGATGCTGCGACAACAGCAAATCTTGAGTAGATTGCTCCAAGCTGATCAATCTGTTCGCGAAAGAGAGTTGGACGATCAGCGTGAAAGCCGAACTGGGAGAGACAATGATCGGGTGTCTCCTGAGGACTTGACCAAGGAAGAGTACAAGAATCGGATTCGGCAGGAACTCCTAAAGTCCAATCAATTGGAATACTCTTCCGATTTCATCATCTTGATCGAACAATACTACCAAAAGCTCGAAGGTGCGAATGAGTAGCCCTGACACGGAAAAATTGCTGCAGAGACAGTTAGTACTGTCTAGCAGCTCAGATGCGATTCACGAAGTAGAATCTATCATCGATGAGATACGTTCTGAATTCGATGTGAAGGAGGATGTCTATGGAAACATGATGGTGGCCATCACGGAAGCCGTGAATAATGGGATCCATCACGGAAACAAAGGCGATCAATCCAAGAGCGTGTTTGTGCATTTTGAAATGAAGAATCATTTCAGACTCATCGTTCGCGTCAGAGATGAAGGAAGTGGGTTCGATCCGGCTAGCCTGCTGGATCCTACTGCGCCTGAGAACATCGAAAACATTGGGGGCAGAGGTGTTTTCCTTATGCAACACTTGTCGGACGAGATTGAGTTTTCAGATGAAGGCAGGCAGGTAGAAATGACCTTTAATATTTGAAGTTGCCTTTCCAGCTCTTCACAAGATTCTCCCAATCTGCATATCAGCTTGGGAGTTTTTTTCTAACCTTAGGTGAATAGCCATACAAAACACACTTTCCTCGACATGCCTCACGCAATTGAGTTTTTTACAGAAGAAGTCGATTTCTCACTTGAAAAGGAAGACCTATTGACAGAATGGATAGTGGGAGTGATCCGAGATTTCGGTGGTGATCTAGGTGAAATTAGCTTCATTTTTTGTTCAGATGAGTATCTTCTTGGCCTGAACCAATCTCATTTGGACCATGATTACTACACGGACATCCTCACTTTTCCTCTCCACGAGGAGGGCCATCCCATCATCGCCGATATTTTCATCAGCGTAGATCGAGTGCGAGATAATGCAATTCAATTCGGGATACCCATGACTGATGAATTATATCGAGTCATGATTCACGGTATTTTGCATCTATTGGGGTTTGATGATCATCAATCAGAAGACATCACAGCCATCCGCGCTGCAGAAGATAAGGCATTAGCACAGGTGAAGGCTCTGCTCGCAGCCAGTGATAATTGAGGGAGAAATGTTCCACGTGGAACATCACGATCGACCAATATCCTCGTTGATTCAAACTCTTGGATATATTCTCTTCGAAATCAATGAGGTAAATTCATGTTCCACGTGGAACATCAAAATCGTTTTCCAAGAAGATCTTTAGATGGGTGCTTGAGAATGTTTGACGATGGCAAGCAGGAAGAGACCATTTTTTTAGATCTCAATATGGCTCATTCAGTATGATACAGCCATCGTAAATGAGAATACTGCGGATACTTCCCAAAGATATCCACTGGATATAGCTGTAAGAGGAACTTCCAGCATCCCTGATGTAGCGATTCGAAAGCACACTACGTCCTCTAAACAAGCTCCTCCGTAGCTAGTTTTATAGTCCTTCATTCAATCCGCATTGATTCTCTGGATTTGCGTATTTTTGAGTTTCAGAACGCCTTATAATTTTTCTATCTCATGTTTCCCGAATACGACGTCATTGTAGTAGGTGCTGGTCATGCAGGCTGCGAAGCTGCTGCAGCCGCTGCAAATATGGGTCTGAAGGTCATGCTCGCTACGATGAACATGAACACCATCGCTCAAATGTCATGTAATCCCGCAATGGGCGGCGTAGCCAAAGGGCAGCTGGTAAGAGAAATCGACGCTTTAGGGGGCTATTCTGGTATCGTGACTGATAAGACCATGATCCAGTTTCGCATGCTCAACCGCTCCAAAGGCCCCGCGATGTGGAGTCCTCGTGCTCAAAGCGATCGCATGAGGTTTGCCGAGACCTGGCGAATTATGCTAGAGCAAACCCCGAACGTGGACTTCTGGCAGGAAATGGTCTCAGGATTGATTGTCAAAGATGGTCGTGCAAAAGGTGTCGTCACTCAGCTTGGCTTGGAAATTCCTGCCAAAGCAGTCGTGCTTACCAATGGAACTTTTTTGAACGGAATCATCCATATTGGAGAAAAACAATTTGGAGGAGGCCGTTCGGGAGAGAGAGCCAGCA
This sequence comes from Bacteroidota bacterium, assembly GCA_036835375.1. Classification (GTDB taxonomy): domain Bacteria; phylum Bacteroidota; class Bacteroidia; order J057; family J057; genus JANQTF01. Next base: position 31,925 of record DAITMB010000001.1, on the reverse strand, counting down.
CAGGAATTACGGCGCAATTGGAATCAATCGGCTTCGAAAGTGGGCGAATGAAGACAGGAACGCCTCCCAGAATCGACGGCAGAAGCATCGATTGGGAACTGGTAGAAGAGCAGCCCGGTGATGACATTCCAGGTAAATTCTCCTTCTCAGACACAATTCCACTCAGTAAGCAAAGACCTTGTCACATCACCTACACCAATACGCGCACCCACGATCTGCTGAAAGAGGGATTTGACAGAAGCCCCATGTTCAACGGGAGAATCCAAGGATTGGGTCCGCGCTACTGCCCCTCCATTGAAGATAAAATTGAGCGATTCGCGGAGCGTGATCGCCACCAGCTTTTTCTCGAGCCTGAAGGTTGGGACACAGTAGAAGTTTATGTCAATGGATTTTCTTCGTCATTGCCAGAAGATGTTCAGTTCCGAGCCTTGCAATCAGTCCCTGGATTGGCTGATGTCAAGATGTTTCGGCCCGGGTATGCCGTAGAATATGACTTCTTCCCTCCTACTCAGTTGAAACTTTCACTGGAAACACATCTCGTTGAGAATCTCTTTTTCGCTGGTCAAATCAACGGAACTACCGGGTATGAGGAAGCTGCAAGTCAAGGGCTCATAGCCGGGATCAATGCTGCGCTCAAAGTGAAGGAGTTGGATCCTTTTGTTCTTCAGCGGGACGAAGCGTACATCGGTGTGTTGATTGATGACTTGGTCAATAAAGGGACCAAAGAACCTTATAGGATGTTTACTTCTAGGGCAGAATATCGCACGCTGCTTCGCCAAGACAACGCCGATTTGCGTCTTACTGACTTGGGCTTCAAGCTGGGCCTCGCCAAACAAGACCGACATCAGCGAATGGTCGAGAAGCGCGAGGCGGTTTCGAAGATCGTGTCCGTGCTTCGCGAAGTATCACTTTCTCCGGACCAAGTAGATGGATATCTCCAATCGATCGGGACAACTCCCCTCAAGCAAAAAGTGAAAGCAGATCACGTGCTGTCTCGTCCTAATGTATTGCTGGCGGATTTGATTCTCTTGATTCCTGATCTCCAACATGCCATCGGCGACATGAAAGAAATCGAGTTGGAGCAAGCTGAAATCCAACTGAAGTATTCAGGATACATTCAGAAGGAGAAAGAGCTGGCGGATAAAATGATGAGACTAGATACAATTCGAATTCCTGAAGAATTTGATTTCTCCCTTATCAATTCTCTTTCTTCTGAAGCAAGAGAAAAGCTCGGAAAAATGAGACCGACGAGCCTCGGTCAAGCTTCACGGATCTCGGGTGTTTCTCCATCGGACATTTCTGTTTTGATGGTATTCATTGGTCGTTAGAAATGCCGCTGAGAATGGCGTATTTTTCCATCTCCTGAGCCTGTGGTAGGAAAATGAAATTTCAGCGGATTTAGGTGCTGAAGATTTTCATAATGCTGGGTCTTAATGCGTTGGTTTTCAGTGAATTGAGAGGGAGATGTTTTTAAATTAGATTGAAGTTTGTCGCATGTATTCTCCCGCGAGTTTTGAGGAATCTTCGAGAGAGCGGAACAAGAATGAGACCTTCTCCGATTTTTTTACCATTTTCGACGCATGACCCAAAATCTTGCTTCCCCTCGAATCACCTACTCGCATTGTCCAGCCTGTCGTAGCCGGAATGTGTCAGAAGTTTTTCTCTGTCGGGACCACACGGTTTCCAAGGAGGAATTTTCTGTATGGGAATGTGGCGACTGTACCTTAAGATTCACGCAGGATGTACCGACCGAAGAAGAAATTGGTGCCTACTATCAATCCGAAGACTACGTCTCTCATTCGAATACAAGCAAGGGCCTGATCAACTCCCTGTACCAGGCAGTCCGCAATTATACCATCAAGGGAAAGGTGTCCTTGGTCAAGAGACTCTCAGGAAAAAAGTCTGACTCTTTGCTCGATGTCGGTTGTGGAACCGGAGAGTTTCTGGCAGGAGTTCAACGGGCAGGTTGGCAAGTACAGGGGCTGGAGCCAGATCCGGGAGCCCGCAAGCAAGCGTCAGATTTAACCGGCACGATGGTGGGAGAGGCGGGAGATTTATTTTCTCTTTCCGGCTCCTTTCAAGTGATCACCATGTGGCATGTCTTGGAGCATGTTCATCGGCTGCATGAGTATCTGGATTGCTTCCAGAAAATATTGGCCCCGGGTGGTGTGATCCTGATTGCCGTTCCCAACTACACATCTACCGATGCCCAGCAATATCAAACCCATTGGGCAGCCTACGATGTGCCTAGGCACCTGTATCACTTTTCGCCCAAAAGCATGGAGCGGCTCATGGAGCTTCACGGGTTCCACGTGGAACAATACCGACCGATGCCTTTTGACGCATTTTATGTCAGTATGCTGAGTGAGCAGTATAAAAGAGGAAAAGGACATCTTCTCTCCGCATTTCGTCACGGATTCGCCTCTTGGTTCCGATCTCTGGGCCGTGTGAAGCAGGGAAGCTCAGTCCTGTATGTGATCCGAAGGAAAGCATGAGAGGAAATTCGCTGAGCAGGAGCTAATTTTTTTTAGGAATTCACAATCCGAGATGGATTCTCAATGATCACCGGATACTGCTCACGCCAAACCTGCCAAGAATTGGCTATCTGATTTGTGAATGTCTCAGGTTGTGCGAAGAAAAGCTTTTTTCCAAGCGGAAAAAAAGCTTGTGACAAAGCCAGTCGCTGAACATGGATCACCTGAAGAAATTCAGCTTTACCCTTCACTCGTCCTCTGAGGAGCCTTCCACTTTGAATTAATTCTTCAAGCACCGCTAAGTCGTGGTCATCGCCGAGTAGATCTGCTAATCGGTGAAACTCTTCCGCAAGGGGGTCCAGCGTTTGTGGCCAGCAGTTATGCAAGAGCTGAATGTGGTGCCAAAGGTATTTCACTCGTTTTCTCCAATCGTGGAGACGGTGTGTATCAGGGTTTTGCAAAGCCAGCGCCATTCTTTCCTGCCCTTGAGCATACATTTTTTGGAAGCTGGAAGCAATCCAGGAAAAATGGTCTTCTGCTTGATCCCACGCAGAGAGATGTTCGACCCCCACAGTGAGTTCAGTTACTGAGAGGATCCTTTGATCATCCTGGCCCTTCATCTCTGCTACGGCTCGCTTTTGCCATTGCGCGAGCTGAAGTTCTGCCAAGGACACACAATCTTGAAGTGACTTTCGCTTGCTTTTGGTCCGGATGCTGACCAAGGTTTCTTGCATTGCTGCCAAATCACGCAACTCAGAAACTCTTCGGGCAGCATCGCGATAACAAACGTTGGCTTGCCAATACTTTTCGTTGCCCAATGGACGACGCACCAGACGGAGCAAAGCACGACAGCGCTTGAGCGATTTTCTTGCCTGATGGATTCCCACCTCGACATCCCGCTTTTTACTCAATTGTAGGATGGCAAAGTGTAATTCTTCTTGCCAAATGCGGAGGAGTTCCTCCGGAAGAGAATGTTGGGTTCGGACTTCGAAGGCCATAGATAAAATTACGAAAAGAAGCCCGAATCACGTATCACTCAGTGGAAAGTCTCATGGCTTTTTCCACCTCCAATAATGTATTCACAGCCTCTCGACCTGCCTGGCCCAAGGAAACAGAATATTCGTTGACATATAGTTGGATGTGGGCTTTCATCACCTCATCACTCATTTCCTGCGCGTGTTTTCGGACGAAGGGCATAGACACCTCTGGATGGGTCATGGCGTAGCGCACACTCTCTCGCATCATGGCGTCGAGTTTCTTAACTACATCTACCCCCAAGGAGGACTTTGCCAGAATTGCTCCCAAGGGAATCGGTTTTTTGGTCTGTTGTTCCCAATATTCTCCCAGGTCTTGAATCAGATGAAATCCCTGCGCTTGGTATGTGAATCTATTTTCATGGATGATCACGCCGGCAGCTACTTCGCCCCGATCAATAGCCGGCATTACCTCGTAAAATAAATACTCTCTGCGGTCCTGAATTCCAGGTTCATAAAAATTAAGGAGGAGATTTGCCGTCGTGTTATGACCCGGAATGGCAACGGGGAGCTTATTAAGCACCAAGTCTTCTACCGAAAGAGGATCTTTGGAGATGAGTAAGGGGCCGCAGTTGTGGCCCAACGCCGAGCCAGCATCTAGCAAATGGTAATGATTCGTGATCTGTCCATAGGTCTGGTATGACACCTTGACCATGTCCAGTTCCTGGCGAAGTGCCATTTGGTTGAGGTGAAAAATATCAGCAAGGGTCACCTCAAATTGAAATTCGCCCGTGTCGATGCGCCTGTGAACCAAGGCATCGAACATAAAAGTATCATTGGGACAAGTAGAAAATCCTAGGCGAATGACCATATCTGACAGGTTGAGAATTCTGAGTCACAACGCAGAAGGTCCCGCAAAGGTTAGACAAGGATAGGATTAGGCCAGTAAATGCGGGAATCTGCACACTAGGGGAACACGATTGTCGGACGGCTCTTGACGAGGATCCACGTGGTATCCATAAACCTCTAACGAATCGACTCGCGGATTCACATCTTGATAGTAGCTATGCACGCCATCGGTCTTGTAAAAAGATAGCTCGTGAAACACCCGGGTCTTTTTGGGTTCTCGGGTAGCAAGGAAGTCAAACATCATGTTAGGATCTCCAAGGTCACCGGAATAGAGGAGGATCTCGTCATCGGTCTCGAAGCAGTAGGCCCAAGACTGCATCCCTTCTACATGCTTTCCAAAGGTGTCCAAGGCAATGAGCCCAGGGATGGTATCGGTGGGATAAAACTCAAGATATTTCAGTGGATCGGTAATGGAAAAGCGAACGTAATCAAAAATGAGTTGTCGGAAAGCGGTATTGGGAACAAGGATGCGCGCTTTTCGCGGAGGCTGAAGGAAGTACTTGTGGTGGAGAATGATGGAACTAAGGCTACCCACGTGATCGTCGTGAAAGTGGGTGATCAGAATATAGTCGATGTGATTGGTGAGATTGGTTTCTCGCAAGCGACGATACACACTATTGCCGCAATCAATCAAAATGTTGCTCCCTTGGAACTTTACCAGCGCAGCTGAGTTTCCAAGCTCGTAGTCAAAGGCCCCGCCCGTGCCGAGAAATTTGATGGTCATCAACCGGAGTGATTTGTAGGGAAGAAGGCCCTTCCAGATGGGGATAAGTTACAAGAGAATTTGTAATTTCTTAGGCACAATGCTTGTCCGATCAAATAATCTGCTATTTCGGCAGTACTTTTAGGCGAACTTGACTTAATTCTTTTACGACTTCGTCGGTTCGAAGTCGGGCACTTTTAATTATCTCGGATATGTTGCTGTCGATGACAGGATATGGCTCTGCGAGCCGTTCTTCTCAAAATTACAAGGTGACCATTGAACTGAAATCACTAAACAGTAAGTTCTTTGAGCTTTTTTCGAAGCTACCCAAGAATTATGTGAAGTTTGAAAACGACATTCGCCAAAGCCTTATTCATCAACTCAACAGAGGGAAGGTATCGCTGGTGCTGAATGTGGAAGTGCTGCAAGCCGAAAAGCGAACCCTCAACATCAATCGCGTGTTGGCAGCCCGATATTTAGAAGAGCTCAACGAATTGGCCAATGAGTTGGGAGTGCCTGCCAAGGTAGATTTACCATTTTTGCTTGAGTTACCTGATGTCATTCCCACCGACATGGATCAGGATGATCCTGAAGAGTGGACACTTGTCAAGGCAGCGCTAGAGGATGCGATTGTACAAATGCAGAGGAGCAGAGAGGAAGAAGGCAAGGCGCTGGATCGCGACCTGATGGAACGTCATGATGCGATATGTACAGCACTAGTCGAAATTGAGCGCCTGGCGCCGGAAAGAGCCCAGACTGTGCGCAATCGATTAGACCACGCGCTTCAAGACATCCGTGACAAGGTGCAGGATGTCGATCCCAATCGATTTGAACAAGAACTGATTTATTACCTCGAAAAACTTGACATCAACGAGGAAATTGTCCGGCTCAATCAACACCTCAAATTATTTGCCGAGTTGCGAGAAAGTGGACAGAGCAATGGCAAACAACTTCAGTTTGTAAGCCAGGAAATGGGACGTGAGATCAATACCATTGGTTCCAAGGCAAATCATGCAGGGATCCAGCGTTTGGTCATTTCGATGAAAGACGATCTAGAAAAAATCAAGGAGCAAGTTCTCAACATTATGTAGTATGTCCAGAGGTTGTTTGTCGAGCAGAAAGCTCCAGCGGTATTACTTTTTTGGTTACGCCATTCTGGGGTTGTTGGTCGTGTGGCTGCCAGCTTGCGCGGAAACCTTTGAAGTCAATGCACCTTACGAAGATATCTATGTCGTGTATGCCGTGCTTGATCCATTGGTTGATACGCAATATGTGAGGGTCTCCTTGGCTTTTCAAGTGGAAGAGGATGCGGTAGCTTTTGCCGAGGATCATGATCCATCGGTGAGCGATGTGGAAGTCGCGATCGTAGGAGCCGGAAAGCGATACGAAGGAGAATTCGTAGAGGGAATCGTAAAAGAAGGACATGGAGACTTTGCTGGGAAAACCTCCGCGTATCGTTTTGTGACAGAACAAGAGGATCGGTTACTCAGCGGAGAAGTATATTCGATCGAAATACGTAAGTCGGACCAACCTGACTTTTGGCTCAGCGGAAGTACAAGAATTCCCAACCAGCCAAGGATCATCTCGCCATTGAGATATGTTTTTCAGGGAAATTACTGCCTTCCAGAAATCGCAGTTGAAGATTCTGTGTCTGTCCTTTTTCGAAGAAACGACCGAGTGGGTAATGTAGCCTCTCACTTTGAGATAAAATGGATCTTGCGCTACGCGGAAGGAGGGGCTGTGAAAGAAGTTAGCACCAGGCCATCTCGCATCTTCGACCGAAACGTGAGATGTGGACAAGCCGGCACTGGCAACCTTTGCTACAGTACTGGATTTGGGTCGGTACTAGATGAATGGCGACGGGAGATACCCTCCTCCGCCGAGCCGCTTCCCATGGAGGCGAGTTGTTCGCGGGTCCCAATATTGCTGACAAGAAATGCAGAGTTGCAAGTTACTGCACTGGATTCTGTCTTGGCAAGATATATTCTCTCTAATGATCCTCGATATTTGAACATGAATACCATCCGGAGAGAAGTCAGCAATCTCACTGGTTCTGTAAAAGCAGTGGGCATTGTGGGGAGCATTTCTTATGACAATCAGCCATTTCTACTCAGTGATTGTGCAGAAAGTATCTTGGGCTGGAATGGAATTCCGATCAGCTTAGCTTGCTATTAAGGAAAGAATTAAGCCATTTCCACCTGTCTTCTTCAGTCATTTTTGCCAATATCCAATCTCAATTACTTCTGAAAATCAGCGACGGAAGCTGTCTTCAGGTGGATATTTCTGGATTTGTCACTTGCAAGAAATCCTTCATATAAGCATAAGCCGGAGTCAATTCTCCTTTCCAGAGTATGGTTGCCCGCTGAAGTGGATCGGGTAATCCTGATTGATCAACGGTGCGCGCCTGAAGATCAGCACTCGCAAGAGCCAAGATCCAGGGTTCCAACTCGGCGCTAAATTGTGCTGAAGCATCGGCCGGAATCTCGCAAGGTAAATTGGTGACCGCCATCACAGCGATACCTGGACCTTCGAATCCATCATGAAAAGACTGGCGAGATGGGTCATACACATACACGGGATTGTCAATCCAGGTTTCCTTGGAAAACTGAATCGCGCCTTCAGGATCACAAGAAATATCGCCTATGACCTGAAGCACTTGATGTGCTTGCCACCAAGCCGCGGTATTTTCTTTGGTAAGTAATCTGGGGTAAGATGGTCCCCACAGGATGCAATTCATCAAAATGGTGGCGTAGGGGAAAATTTGCTCCAAATTACTTTCGAAGTGCTGAGGTTCACTCAAGTAAAGCTGCTGAAAGGAAGCTGAATCATGGATGATTCCTGCATAGGGAGAGTCGCTGCGAATGCGAAACATGTCTGAAATTTCCAGCAATAGCTGATAGACTTTTTTTCTGCTCCCATGCAGGAATGTTTCTTGAAGTTGTACCATGGAAATATGTTCCACGGGGAGTTCACTATACATACGCTGAGAACCAGCGCTCGTCTTACCGTTACCGAGAATGGCGGTGATCACTGGCGGAAGATCCGCAGGAGTGCCCATGCGCCGGATTTCTTCGCCTGCGAAGCGAATGTCTTGGCGCAAAAGTTCCAGATCTTCTCGCTCCACCGACTGAGGGATTTTCTCGAACGGAGATGCTATTCCTTGATGTCTCCATCTTTGACCCAATGCCCAAAGGGTATCCGTCATGCCCGCATATCCTGCAAAGTAGGTAAATGCAGTCAGGAGCCTGCGATCGCGTTCATCCGCAATAAGTTCATAATCGATCAGCGAGATTCTTTTCTCAACCATGGCTTGGAGCAGCGCCCGATTTTTGAGCTGACCCTTGTGGGTGTGCGAGAAAAAAAAGTATGTCTTTTCGGGAATCAAATCATCTTTCGCAACCTCTTTGAGTCCAATAATGATTTGCGCATCGCGAAGATTTTCAGCGATCTTGGCCCCTGTCGCTGCATACATTTCGTCAGGAAACGCGCGCTTATTCTCTCCACTCACAGGATTCACAGCCGGCTGAACGAGGATCTGATGCCCTGCATCCATCATTACTTTGGCAGAATGTGGACTAATGGCGACTCGCTTTTCACCTAACTTATCTAGGTCTTCGCGTCGGATTCCAAAGATTACACTCATGAAAAAATGAAAATTTCAACGTAGCAAGAATGCTATTAGTGACTCGCAAATCGCATTTGACCCTTCTTTGAGCATCACATAACCCTGCAAGCATAAGAAGAGTAGAATGACTGTTCGGAACGGTCTAAAGGTAGGCTTCCCCCTGCAAAGGAAAAAGTTCTTTCGTGCTGTAGGCTTGCTTAATCTACCGACACTGTGAACAGTGAATGATTTTAGTAGTACTTTTGAAAAGACTCAGTAACCCGAATTAACGAGCATTATGGAACAATCAAATGGAATGAAAAACTTTTGGACATCGACGAAGAGGGTTTTCCGTAAAACACTGATTTTCGGATCTATCATCGCGGTTTTGGGAGTTTCTGCTTATTTTCTTTTCGCTCGGTACGTCCACTTTAGCGATGGCGTGCGGTCAGGGCAAGTGGTAAAATTCAGCAAAAAGGGTATCATCTTCAAGACCTGGGAAGGCCAGCTCCAGTATGGTGAGGCCAGCAACTTGTGGGAATTCTCGGTGTATCCCGGCAATGATGAAGTGCAAGAAAAAATCTTGGAGGCGGTCGCAAAAGGTACCAGAGTGCAACTTTCCTACGACGAGAGTTATGTGTCCTTTTCGCTATGGGGCGACACGAAGTACTTCGTGAATGACGTAGAAATTATACCATAAGCGTTACTCCTTTTTCAATTGCTCTCCCACTTTGATAAGCAGATCGCCGAGCATTCTACGGTCTGCTTTTTGTTCATTGATGATATCCAAGTCAGCTTGTAAAGAGTCCGCACGGGAATGAAGCTCAGAAAGAAGACTTTGGCGCAACGCTAGAATATCGTCAGAAATAGCAGCCTCTAAGGTTTCGATCTTAGATTTCCAATCCAAATTCATCTGCTCCTGAGAGTCCACCAATTGCTGGATCCGGGCAGAGAGTTCTTGCATTTCCGTCCCGAAGATTATGTTTTTGATGGCACCCAGTTGGTCCATGGGATTGTGAGCGGTATCGGTGGTCGAAACTTCCTTGGCCATAACATGTGAGATAAAAACCTGACTAGTAAGCAGAATGATTCTTGAGATGAAGGTAAGAACAGATAATTGAGCCTCAGCTGAATTTAGCGAAATAATTCTTCCAAGGTGCGCATATCGACCACGCCACTTGGATACAAATGTTGTTCACGCTGGAATTCTTGCACGCTTCTCCGGGTCTCTTCCCGGTAGATGCCATCTATGGGCAAAGTATATCCTTTGGTCGCCAGTTTTTTCTGAATTTCAAAAATAATTGCTCCTTGCTCCGTGGGCCTTGCTACCGTAGGATTGTTCAATAAGGGTGCCACATGCGCCATCGGATCTGCAAGAGAAGAGGCTCCTGTTTCCAGGACCTGGATTTCGCTATTGGTTCGCCCTTCGGTTTTCCATTTGGCAGACTGAGCCAGCTTTGCTTCCAAGAAACGAGCAGCGCTGACCAATCCTTGATACGTCTGGACAAAATCTTTGGATCGAGGATCAGTAGGAGAATCCGTGAGCACATCCACACCATGCTTGGACCAGGCATAACGGCCATACTGTCCCACTTCTTCTACGACCATCAGATACTCCTTTAGTATCGTAGGGTCATGATACTGCCAATCAATGACCGTATCCGCTGCAAAATGATAGGCTGTCGAAGCGCGATGTCTTCGATAAGATTGGAACTCAAACCAGAGAATCAGAATGATTCCTGCTGCCAGAAGAAGCTGAAACAACCGTTTCATAAAATTTATGGATACAGTACGTGGCCAAAAGTTAGCACAAGGGAGAGAATCTTTCTAGGATTTTCACGATAAAATACCGCTTTTACCTTCACTTTTGCGGAGGTTTGGTCCATGAAATTCGATTTTTTGGATTTATTGGTTGAAACCTCGTTACTTGGATCATCCTTAGTTACAAGCAGATCGAACATCGTCCATCTTTACATTTACCCCAATTCCTATGAGTCGACTATGCGCAAAGGCTTTTTTCCTTTGGTTAGTATGTATTCTTCCGTTTTCTCTCACCGCGCAGGATTTAATTCTCGAAGAGGGCAAGTCGCTTGATGAGCGAATCAATGCAAGGGTGAAGCCTGCAACTGACATTATTGAAAGCGTCGTGTTTTGGTCCTTCAAAATCAAAGACGACGTCATGATTGGGGAGGAAGGCGTATTGAGGTCTGAATCCGAGTTTTATGAGCAACCGCCGTTTGAAATCCTTTATGATAAGTCACAAGATGGCATTCCCTACGACAAATCTTTTTCGGTGAGTCGGAGCGAGAGTGCGGGGATAGTAGTAAAATACGAATCGGGAGATTGGATACCTGTCGTGGCAGGGGAGGTAACAACACTTGAGGGCTTTGATTTTATCCTAAATCTGAACGAGTCCTCCAGCTTTCGCATAAAAGAGGGAAAGATCTACACGTTTCGATTGAAGGAGGTAATGTTTCTGCCATTGAGCATCCTGATTCTGATAATTGGAGCGATCTTTTTTACCATTTATTTCGGATTTGTCAATTTTACAAAATTTGGACTCTCGCTAGACATCGTTCGTGGAAAGTATAGCAGCAAAAAAGAATCTGGTGAAGTTTCTCATTTTCAGGCACTTACTGCGGCATTGTCCGCAACAGTAGGCTTGGGTAACATCGCAGGTGTAGCGATTGCCATTTCTATCGGCGGGGCAGGAGCCACGTTTTGGATGATTCTGGCAGGGTTGCTTGGCATGTCTGCCAAGTTTGTAGAATGTACCCTCGGAGTGAAATACAGAAAGATCGCAGCAAACGGTGAAGTGTCGGGTGGGCCGATGTATTATCTCAGTCAGGGTCTCAAAGAAAAAGGCATGGGATTTCTCGGCAAGATACTGGCCGGTCTTTTTGCGGTCATGTGCATTGGCGGATCTTTTGGGGGAGGCAACATGGTGCAGGTCAACCAAGCATTTTCTCAAGTCGCCAGCCTGGATTTTGTACAAGGCACTTGGCTCGCAGAAAATGGATGGTTTTTTGGCTTGATGATGTCCGTGCTGGTAGCAGTGGTGATCATTGGTGGCATCAAAAGCATTGCCCGCGTGACTGATAAGGTCGTTCCCATCATGATTTCGATATATGTCCTCGCAGCCTTAGTAATCATCGGGCTGAATCTCTCCGCAGTGCCCCACAGCATCATGGAGATATTTTGGGGAGCTTTTGCGCCTCAAGCTATCGCAGGAGGGTTTGTTGGGGTGCTGATCCAGGGGTTTCGACGCGCTGCCTTTTCTAACGAGGCCGGAGTCGGGTCGGCATCTATCGCTCACTCTGCTGTAAAAACGGATCATCCCGCCTCTGAGGGGCTGGTTTCTTTGTTGGAGCCTTTCATTGACACAGTTGTTGTGTGTACTATGACTGCTCTGGTGATCATCATCACAGGCAATCACATCACCTTAGAAACTGAAGGCGTGGCACTCACCTCCCGCGCGTTTTCTTCCGAAATCCCTTGGTTCAAATACGTGCTCGCAATGGCGGTGATCCTTTTTGCATTCTCGACTATGATCAGTTGGTCCTACTATGGTCTCAAGTCATGGACCTACCTCTTTGGGAATAGTCGAGTGAGTGATTTGCTGTATAAATTTCTGTTCTGTGTCTTCGTTGTGATTGGTGCCGCTGCAAGCCTCAAGTCAGTATTTGACTTTTCGGATGCGATGATTTTCGCGATGGTGTTTCCCAATGTCATTGGTTTGATCATTTTGGCACCTGTGGCCAAGGCGGAGCTCAACAAGTATCTTGATAAAATCAAGAGTGAGGAAATTGCCCGCGTGGAATAAGGGGACAGGAGGGATGGCATGGGGTTACAGCCAGTGCAATGTTTTTGCGTTGATCCAATCGGAGGCTTGTACTGGGCTTTGGATTCTCACTTGCAAATAGATATCAGCCAGGATGCGGTCTTGCCATTTCAGGAGGCGGTGAGACTCGCTACCCAGCGGGCCAAAGGTGGGGCGCGGCAAACGGAGAGAAATAGAAAAGGGGAGGGTGACCTCCTTATTCGTTTCAAGCTCAAGTGACTCTTTCAAGATCTGATCCATTCCAAGCGGTTCAGGCTTCATCCCTTGGATTTGGCTAACCACCCGCAGAAAAAGCTGCTCAAGGATCTCTGGTTGTCGCCCGCGGATCAATAGGTGTCCATTCAAGGACCGCTGTCCACGACGTAGGATGTGCTCGCCTCGAAAATCAAGATCAAACGTGGAAAATTGGGTGATCATGAAGCCGAGGTAAGGTTAATAAAGTGAGAGAGAGTCTAACGGCCTTGACTAGAAACGCATTACGCTCTTGCTCATGGCCTTGCTTTCGAGACTCGGACACAAGCCACTGATACCAATCCCTGCTGCAAAGTCTTTGCCGGAATAAAAAATATGCCGCTATCAAGCACTTTACGATAAGCTAGACCAAGAGGTGCATAGCTTGAGAAGGTGATCGATAGCGGCAAAGGAATGCTCAGGGCTGTTGGTGTGTGAATCCTGTGCTCACGCCTTGGTCAAAGACACGAATGAGGAATGCTAAGCCTGCCTTGCTGAGGCTCGTGAGAGAAGCCGTCATTCAAAATGGGACCAACGACTTCTGAGACTGGATAGCTCCGTTATTTACAAAACACCAGGAAGATTCCAATCACTTTATTAGCATAAATTTGAAAGGAATGTTGACCCAGCTCGCCGTATTGGCACCGTTGATCACAGCAGGCGAGAAGGTAAGCTCGGTCACATTGGCTTCCACTGCTGCTTGAAGCGTTTCGTGGCCAGGCTGTATGATCTCGTGATCCTGATATTTTCCAAGCTCATCGACCAACACCCTGACAATAATCTCCCCGCTAATGCCACGTTCTCTGGCCTCTTCTGGATAACCGATCGCTCGTTTGATAGCATCTAAATTGAGGGGGACAGGCACAGAACCGTCACTAGGTTCGATGGGATCAGCAGCGCCAGCCGGAACGATCTTAATGACTTTGACGGGTTGATCCTCTTTGTTGTCAAGACAACTGCCTAAAACAATCATGAGGAAAAAAACAGGCGCGATCATGGCATATCGCCAGATGCGATAAGGCTGAGTGAAACGGTGCGTAAGCATATCAATCCGATGTTTAGTGTGAGAATAAATGAATTCGTGTGTCAAATGAAATTGGGGCTTCAGCCATTGCCGAAGGAGAAGATGTTGATACTGACGCTTGGCACCTTGAGCGATGGCGGCTTGATCGGCTTGCGCCTCATGATTGGCTACCATCTCATGGCGTATCCAGTGAAATGCGGGATTCCACCAAAGTACTATCAAGCACAGGTCCATCCATATGAGGTCGAGGGTATGCCACTGGCGGATATGACACAGTTCATGTTTCAGAATTTGTGCGGCTTCCTCTTCGCTCACGGGGAGAGTTTCATCCCAAAAAAGCCATTTTCCGAAGCTAGAGGGGCCGATCTTTCCGGCCGTGAAGTAGCATCGCGCCACCCCGAGTGCTAGACCAGGAGCACATTTCGCTTTGAAGCGTAGCAAAGAGATCAGTCGATACGCCCACCGAATGGCTGCCACCGCTACGCCTAGGAAGAAGATGCATGCAAGCCATGTCCACCAGTAGGGGGGGCTGGTGCTTGCCCCAGTACTCGATAGTCCATCGACGACAGCGACATCGAGGAAGAATTCCGGTAAATAAGAGATTGGGACTGACCGGATAGTGCCCCACTCAATGATAGGCGCGCTGATTGAGATCAACGAAACCAGCAGGAGATACACGCGATTCCAGACGAGTCTGTGCTCGCGTCTCAATACGAAGCTGTAGAAAAGAATCCCAATACTGCTCACCATGAGCAGTTCGAGGCAATAGTGAAGTACAGATAGATAGGCCATGGCACGTCAGATGACTTGGTCATTATCTTCCTCTCGAAGCAGACGTTCTACATCGTGTAGATCGAGATGTCCATTGTTCGAAAAAAAAGACAGCATCTTTTGAAAAGATCCATCGAAGTAGTTACCCAGGAAGTGCTTGAAGTATGTGCTCGCGTAGGCCTCTTTCGATATCAGTGGGTAGTATTGGAAACTCCGCCCAAAGGCCTCGTGCGCCACAAATCCTTTTTCTTCTAAGATGCGAATGATGGTTGACACGGTGCTCTGGGAAGGCTTGGGTTCCGGAAACGCGTCCATCAGCTCCTTGAGGAAAGCCCGGTCTTGATCCCAGAGCACTTGCATCAGTTCTTCCTCCGCGCGGGTAAGCTTTTTCATTGCCTCTCATTTATAAACATAAATCTACATCTAAAAACTTAAACAAGCAACACCTTCCAGGAGTTAATTTAAAAAATTAAATGAGTCTTGGTGAGCAGCTGTTTTCGAACTAGATCCGATTCGGTCAGAAATATTCCTTTCTGCGGCATTTCCTCCGTCGATCAATTCATAGCTTTACCAAAATTTAATATTAGCCCATGATTCGACGGTTTTCTTTTTTGGCAGCCAGCATATTGCTCCTCAGTTGCGAAACTACGCCTTCTTCCCAGTCCCAGGGATCCATTGATTCTGTCACGGTTCCTGACACGCTGCGCTATGAGCAAGAAGTCCACTTGCGAAATGTGCGCCAGCTCACCTTTGGCGGCGACAATGCAGAGGCCTATTTCAGCTTTGATAATGAGTCACTCACCCTTCAGCGTACACATGCCGCTTCAGGGATTGAGTGCGACCAGATTTTCTTTGGAAAAATTCCGAATTCCCCCCAAGAGAATTTCGAGCTCACTCGCGTCAGCACAGGAACAGGCCGCACCACATGCTCCTACTTCATGCCCGGCAATCAGGAGATCATTTTCGCTTCCACTCACTTGGCCAGTGCCGATTGTCCTCCCACGCCCGACCGCAATGTGATGAAGAAGTATGTGTGGCCGATCTACAAGGAATTTGAAATCTTTGTCTCGGATCTCAATGGAAACATTCAGCGCCAACTCACGGAGAATGATGCCTATGATGCGGAGGCGACCATCTCCCCCAAGGGTGATAAGATTGTCTTCACCTCCACTCGAAATGGAGACCTTGATCTCTACGTGATGAATGTAGATGGCAGTGATCTCATCCAGGTGACGGACGAGTTGGGCTATGATGGCGGCGCTTTCTTTTCCCCTGACGGAACGAAGCTGATCTTTCGTGCTTCACGCCCCGCTACCCCGGAAGCACAGGCTGAATACAAGGAGTTGCTTTCTCAGGATCTTGTGGCTCCTTCCGATATGGAGTTGTATGTGTGCAACATCGACGGTACAGATATGCGCAAGATCACTTCTCTTGGCAAGGCCAATTGGGCACCATTTTTCCATCCTTCAGGAGAGAAGATCATTTTTTCATCCAATCATGCATCCGAATCGGGAAGGCTATTCAATTTGTTCATGATCAACGTCGACGGCACTGGCTTGGAGCAAATTACCTTTGATGGCGAATTTGATGCCTTTCCGATGTTCTCCTTTGACGGAAAATATCTCGTCTTCTCTTCCAACCGCAACAATGGCGGCACCCGGGACACCAACGTGTTCTTGGCAGAGTGGGTAGAGTAGCTCTTTTTTCATCCGAATACCAAAAGCGCCGCTTCCAGTTCTGGAAGCGGCGCTTTATTTTTTTGAGAGAACTAGCCTTTCAAGAAATCTCCAATCAGCTCATCAATCAGAAGGTCACGACGAAGGTAAGTAACTCATCCCCTCGCTTTACAATAACGGGTGTCTGATCTCCCTGCTTGTATGTGGCGAGCGCTTCCATGTAGCCATAGACGTCGGAGATGTCTTTATCGCCCATTTTGATAATCACGTCTCCGTCTTGTAAGCCAGCCGCCTGAGCAGGTCGGCCATCCAGCACTGCATCCACACGCATGCCTTCCCCTTCGTTGACATAGTCGGGCATCACGCCGAGGGTCACTTTGTACCGCGCTGCCTGGCGGCCTTGCTGTTCGTCTTTGGTCTTGGTATAAGCGATCTCGCCTTGATCATCCAGATCTTCAATCACCGATACAACGAAGTCTGCTATGGATCGAATCCCTTCAAAATTGATCAAGTGACTGTCGTCATCCGGTGTGTGATAGTCTTGGTGCTGCCCGGTAAAGAGGTGCAGAACAGGGATTTCTTTCAAATAAAAAGACGTATGGTCGGAAGGACCAATACCTGATTCTGAGGTTTTGAGGGTAAGCCCGCTGTCTTGCAGCCGTGAAAAAGATTCATTCCATGCCGGTGAAGTGCCTACTCCATTGACTGCCAGGATGCGATCCTCATTGAGTCTGCCTACCATGTCGAGGTTGATCATGTAATTGATATCTGCCAGTCCCAAAGTTGGAGCATCTACATAGTGTTTGGAGCCAAAAAGCCCAAGTTCTTCTCCAGAGAAGGCAAGAAAGAGATAGTTGTTGTTTTTCGCGCCAGACTGCCGAAGGGCTGTTGCGATGGCCAAAAGAGAGGCGACGCCACTGGCATTGTCGTCTGCACCATTATGAATCGCAGAGTCTCCGGGGCTTCTTGACCCAAATGCGCCGTGGCCCAGATGGTCGTAGTGAGCACCAATGATCACGGTGTTGGTGGCACCGTTGTCAATAAATCCCAACACATTTTTCCCGGTACGTGGCGTGCCTGATTCGGAAGATGCGTGTGGGTTAGGGTTAAAAGTGAAGTCAAAAGATTGGAACCAGCCATCGGTACCTTTAGGGCTGAGACCTAGCTGATGAAACCTTTCGGCGATGTAGTGGCTAGCGAGCGTCTCCCCTTTGGTGCCAGTTTCACGCCCTTCCAAATAATCAGAAGCAAGATACACGACATCTACACGAATGGCATGCAGTGGGTCGATCGTCTGGGCACTAGCCCTGCTCACCAAGCATAGCGAGAGGCACACCAAAAGGATGTGGGTAGAGATATTTGAAAAATGAGTCATGAGAAAATAGTGGATGAATCTGGAGCGAAAAGGCGAATGGTCTGGACGAAAATACAACACAAAGCTCTAGGGTAACTGCAAAATAGCTGGTTGAGTTGCAGGCAAATCAGCCTGATCTTTGCCAGTTATCGCACAGCAACCGAATCGAAGACATGTTATGCCGAAAGCAATGTGAGCCGAACTATTCCTGTGTCTTAAGCAACTCTATGAGTCTATCCGGATAGTCGGTGATGATGCCATCCACTCCTAGTTCTATCATTTGCTTCATATCGTCCACCTCATTGACAGTCCAGGGAATCAGCTTGATACCCTGATCTGACGTCCAAGTCCTCATGTCTAAACTCACTAAATCGAAAGAGGGACTGTAAACATCAGGGAGGAAACCTAGATCGTTTGTTCGGGTGATAAAATCGTCGTCTCCTTCCACTAGCAGCACCAACTTCATATCTGGGGCGAGCTCACGTGCGATGCGCAATGTCCGGGGGTCAAACGATTGGATGAGGCACCTTTCGGCAACTCTCTGATTTTCGATCACAGCCAAAAGCAGGCTTGTAAAAGCTTCTGGAGCCGGATGAAAGAGATTGTCTCCTTCCGGGGAGCATTTTGTCTCAATGTTATAATGAATCCGTGGAAGCTTGTGGGCCTTTATATGCGCCTCAACTGCTTCGATGACCTCAGAAAGAAGGGGTTTGAAGCTGTGCTGCAGCTGCTGATCAGGAAAGGAAGGATGCGGGCGACTTCCACAATCGCAAGCGCGAATGGTCTTGTAGTCCATATCGAACATATTCCACTGCGCTTCACTACCAGAGGCAATCTCTGCTCCATCAGGAGACCGACAAATGGTAGAGGACAACCAAGGCTCATGTGAGACCAGCACTTGGGAATCGCGACTAATGACCACATCCAACTCAAGAGTCGTCACGCCAAGGTCCACAGCGTGAAGAAATGCGGCAAGGGAGTTTTCAGGCAAAAGGCCCCGACATCCTCTGTGTCCTTGCACGTCAAACTGCGACATAGGCTGTGTTTCTTTGTCGGAAGCGCTCTCTTTACAGCTCAAGATGGCGATGAGAAGTAAAACAGGAATCAATCGATTCATAAAGAGGAACCAGTTTGAAGGAGGAGCCACTTTCGGTCCATGTCGGCCTCTAAGGCTTCTGTAAATGCATGGCGAAAAGCCTGCTTGCTCTCCGAATGGAATGTTGGGGAAGAAGAAGACATCTCTGATCCCTCGCGAAAGGCAGCAATAGCTTGAGGAAAGAGGGACGAAGAAAGCGCCGTGGGAAGATCCGCAAAAGGCAAGGAACTAAGTTGGCCCCAAAGAGCATCCAGCTCAGGCGTGAGCTGACGAAGCGCACTTTCTCTCCAAAAAGAAAGATCGGGCTGACCAATAGGGTTTTCTAACTCCCACTTGAGACGTTGCTGTGAAAAAAATTCTTCGTAGCGAAGCTCCAAGCGTTTGATAGCACGCTGGAGGCGTCGAATTCCTAAATACTTGCGAATAGAATTCCAAAGTAGATACCCCACCATGAGAAACATGGTGAGCGTAAATACAGAAATCAGAAACCGTGTCATAGACTGATCGTGAACTAATCGACATTCATATCCGCTAACTTAACGAATCGTCATGGAAGTAGATACATGAATTAGCCCTTAGCACCACATATCAGTGGATACAGACCTCGTTTAAGTAAGGTAATTTCCAGACTTCAGGGGGAGAAATGGGTTGGTTAATACCTTTTTTCCTTTATCAGGAATCTCTAAAGTCGTGTTTTCACTCATAGCCTGCTGCGGCATCATGCTGCGGCATTACAAAGACCGTAGATCCAGTGTATGAACCTAGTCCTTCCCAACGAAAACACAAATGCTACTCCCGAGAATGCTTCTGAGAAATTAATACGAAAACGTTAGCAAGCGGAAGATCACTTCCAAGCTTTCAGGAAATGACCGGAAGGGCGTCTAGCAGAAAACTGCTGACGACCTTTTTAGGTTATTATATGGCATTAGGACAAGCCTAATAACTCCACATACGGTCTCAAAAAGCACCTTACTTCACGCCAGAAAATGAGAAGCTATTGAAGAACGCCAAGAGCATCTTCAGTTCCCTCTCATGACAAACACAGAAGAGGTGATCAGCTGTTAACAGCAGCTTCGGGCGTTTCCTCGAATTCGTCTTGCAGAGAGTGCACCAGAGAGTAGAGAATTTCCATTCCGGTGGTCATGTCCTTTTCAGAAAGCGATTCGAGTGTTTCTGTAAAGGTCTGCTCTACGATGGGAGAAAGCTTGGCATACACGTTGGTACCTTTTTTGGTCAAGTGAATACGTTTGCTTCTACGGTCCCGACGATCTGATTTCCGAGACACCCAGCCCTTTTTCTCAAGGTTGTTGATCAAGCTCGTGATGCTTGCCTTGTTTTTGGAACTGCGATCTGCGAAAGTCTGTTGACTCAAGCCGTCCTCTTTGCTGAGGTCAGCCATAATCGTGAACTGCTCAATTGTCAAGTCATAACCTGCCTGACGAAAGGCAAAATTCATGCGGTTGGAAAGAAGCCGTGAAGCTTGACCAAGTAATCGGGCGAACTGATGGTAGCGGTCCGATACGTCTGATGGAGAGATAGTAGGATGCACGTGATTGTTGAATAAGTGGATTTTATACCAATAATAGGGATTAATCTTGATAAAATGGTAATCCTGACTCGACTTTTTCTTTTAATAAAATTGCTGGTCTGAATCTAGGACCATAATCTTCTTGCAATTCTTCGAGCATGTGGATTAGTTTAGATAAACCTAATTGATCGGCAAACTTAAAAGGGCCTCCCAAGAACGCAGGGAACCCTAGTCCATACACGGCTCCGAGGTCGCCATCTTGAGGCTGGAAGATGACGCCTTCCTCTAAACAGCGAATGGCTTCGTTGACCATAGCCAGCACCATCCGATGCTGAATGCGGATGGTAGAAAGCCTGCGCCGCTCTTCTCCCCCAAACCAATCGTACACCTTGGTGTTGATCACATATTTTGTAGTGATTGGGGCAGCGTGGTGGTAGAGAAAAAATCCCTGCCCTGATTTTTGGCCGAGCTGACCTTGATCGACCATTCCTTGCAATCCGGTAGATACTCGGTCTCCTTGTCGTTCCATTTGTGCCTTTACGACACCATAAATGACCTTTTGGATCAAGTCCAGACCCGCAAGGTCCATGAAGCTGAAGGGGCCGGATACGAATCCAAATTGTCGAAGAACATAGTCCACCTTCGCTAGATCGGCTCCTTCTTCCACCAACCGAAGGGCCTCATGCAAGTAAGCCCCTATGACCCTTGTGCAGTAAAACCCAGGGCGATCCTTCGTCTGAATCCAGACTTTGCCCAAGCTGGCAGCGAGGTGTTTGGCCTTGTCCACGACAGTGGGAAGCGTGTGAGGGCCAGGCACAATTTCGACCAACGGCATGGCACCTGGTGGCATAAAAAAGTGCATACCAATGAGGCGTTCTGGCTGGACCAAGCCCTGCGAAAGTTCGTCGATAGAGAAGGTAGATGTGTTGGTCGCCAAAAAACCGTCAGGTTCAAGGTATGATTCTGCTTGGCGGAGGACCTTGACCTTTTTGTCAAATAATTCATCGACTGCCTCGACCACACACTCTGCCGCCAAGTCGGGGTGATAGGTGTCAGAGGAAAATACTTTACAACCAATGTGCGAAGCCCATGAAGCAAGAGAGCGAACTTGTTCATCTTTTTCGGCCACCAGGTGTACATCTAGGTCATAACCTCTGGCCACCTTGGCCAAGCCGATTCCCATTTGTCCAGCCCCGAGCACAGACATTCGCCTCACATCTATGATATTGCCCGGAATCTGCTGGCGCTCGTGTGCTAGCTGCCGAAGAGAGAGCAGGGAAGTAGTGCCTTGTTTTTCCCAAGCCTTGATGACACATTCCTTGGCCATGCTCAAGCCTTCTTCTTGGCCCCGTCGCCATGCCGTTTCCGTCGCCTTAAGGATTAAGTTCGGGGCAGGAAAGGCTTCATGAGCACTGTCTTCCAGGGTTTGAGCGACTTGCTGCATGATGAGCCTTCGAGCCACCCACAGTTTTTCGACATTCTTCTGAAGCCAGACCTGCCGTATCGTCCTTTTGGGTTGTCGTTGCTTGGAGAGGGCGAGGGTTAGCTTACCGGCTGCGCCCACCAGTTGATCAGGACTCACAATGATATCAACAAGGCCCAGGGTTTCAGCCTCTTCAAATCGGTACATCTTACCAGAAAGCAAGATGTGGACTGCTGCCTGCAAGCCAATGAGTCTGGGAAGGCGTAGTGTGGCTCCGAGCGCCGGCACTAAGCCCAGATTGCGCTCTTCTAGCCCAAGTGTAGTATGGCTGTGCATGGATGCGACCACCCCATGGCAAGCAAGGCTGAGTTCCATCCCCGGACCGGTGCATTTGCCATGGATGGCCGCAACGACTGGTTTGGAGCTGTGCTGGATCTGGAGGAGGAATTTTTGAAACCGATCTATTTGCTGGAGGAGTTCCGCCTTTCCGATCTTGAGCCACGCATCAGGTGCCCATCCTGGTGAAAAGTCTTTGAAGGAAGACTGGATGACGATGGCTGCGACAGAAGGATTGGCCTGGGCTGTTTCCCAATCTTGCTGAAGCCGGGCTATGTCTCCCCAGTTCAGATAGCCTTGCGGATGAGTGAGACTATGCCAATCAATCCAAGCAATTCGATCGACATGGTGAGATACTTTGCGAAGGGACAAAGGCGTGATGGGCATGCAGATATACAAGTAAGTAAGCGCATTCTAATTTACAAGACTGATGTTGAAACGGATATCTTGCGCGCGCCGATGGTCAAATTTGGAGGGCGATCGGGAAAGGATTACTTCTGGAAATTTTTCTAAGCAGACAATCAAATTATTTTCGACTCATGACTACCTCTTGATGACAGAAATTCCTCAAAGGGCAAAAAAAAGCCGGTGCCACTTTCTAAGAGTAGCACCGGCAGAGATAAATGTGAACAAAGTGGTGTGGAGAAGTTATGCCTTCCTCGTCAACTAAGCCGAATACAACTCAGATACATAGTCCCAGTTGATCACATGATAAAACGCCGCAATGTAGTCTGGCCTACGGTTTTGGTAGTGAAGATAATAGGCGTGCTCCCACACATCAATCCCGAGCAGGGGTGTACCTTTTTCCTCCACCACATCCATGAGAGGATTGTCTTGGTTAGGGGTAGAAGTCACAGCCAATGAGCCATCGGATTTCTTAATTAACCACGCCCATCCAGAACCAAATCGAGTGGAGGCAGCCTTAGAGAAAGCATCTTTGAAGCCGTCGTAGGAACCAAATGCGGTGTTAATGGCCTTAGCAAGCTCGCCAGTAGGCTGACCGCCTCCGTTAGGGCTGAGAAGTTTCCAAAAGAGACTGTGGTTGTAGAATCCACCACCATTGTTGCGCACAGCAACAGGATGCTTGGAGATTTGGCCTAAAATTTCTTCTATACTCAAGCTTTCGTGAGGAGTGCCTGCGAGTGCCGCGTTGAGGTTGGTTGTGTAGCCTGCATGGTGCTTACCATGGTGGACTTGCATGGTCATCGCGTCAATGTGAGGCTCTAAGGCGTCGTAGGCGTAAGGGAGTTCAGGGAGGGAGAATGACATAAGAATGAGAATGATGATGAGTGTGATGAAATAGAAAAAACCGGAATCAAAAATATTTTCCGGCTCAATTTACGAACGTGAGGCTTCAACAAAAGTTCATCGCGACAATTTATGCCGATCCTATTTACTTCAAAAAGAGCTTTCGTGGCACATTCATCAAAAGTCATAAGAGAGTAGGAAATAAGTCATCGAATAGCAGCCAGGAGCAGTCGTATGTTTGGGTATCAATCACCCAATAATCGATCAACATGTCTACCATTCCATCGGCCAATGCTACCAACCGCCGCTTCGACACCCGCGAAATCAAGACCATTCTTGTACCAACGGATTTCTCAGAAGCCGCCAACAACGCATTTATCTACGCTGCCAATTTGGCTTGGAGCCTTCAGGCTCAGCTTGTCGTCATGAACGTGTATTACACTGCGCCAGTAGTGGAAGGAATGATTCCGCCAGGATTTTCGGAGTCGGTCAAGAAAGAAAAGATTCGTCTGGCGGAAGAGAAATTTCTCACATACCGTCAAGATCTCAGCAGATTGCTTGGAGACGAGATTTCTTGCGAGTACCGGGTCGAAGAGGGATATGCTCCAGATGAGATTTTGGAGGTCAGCCGGAGCCAGAAAGTAGATCTTATCGTGATGGGAACGCTAGGTCAGGAAAGCATGTCTCAAAAAATCTTGGGAAGCGTCACAGCCCGTGTGATAGAGCAAGCTGGTTGCCCGGTCATGGCAGTTCCAAGAAGCACGCAGTATGAGCCGATTCGGCACATTCTCTTTGCTTCTACACTGGAAGAGTCCGACCGGGTCGTCGTGGACGAACTCCTAAACTATGCCGATATTTTCGGAGCGAGCATCTCATGTGTACACATCCACACCCCTGACGAGAGCCCTGAAAAGAAGGATCTTGGGATGTGGAACGATCTTTACGCCAGCGAGGTTGAACAAAGAAAAATTCACTTCGAGGTGGTGAACAACACCGATATCGTCCGAGGGCTTCACCATTACGTGGTCACTCACAAAGCCGATGTCGTGACCCTCCTCACCCATCGCCGGAAGGATAAACTCGATGAGTGGCAAACGGGCCTTACCCGCGCCTATAGCCTCGAAACAGATGTGCCGTTGTTGGCCTTCCACGAAGAATCTTAAGCGGAATCGTCTATCTGGCACACAATGTAGATGTGGCGCTGATGGATGAAAAAGAGACTCTACTACGTTCATTTCTCACATAACCCGGCTGCACCTCGCAGCTGGGTTTTTCTGCTGATAGGCGTACAGTGCTGCCAATGATCGAATCATCCGGGACTTTTTTGCTCATGATGGATTGATTACTTTTCTGAAAAGTATCAGAAATGATTTCATCCTCTACCCTCGATTTTCTGCGTGAGTTATCGCAAAATAACCAGCGCGAATGGTTTCAGGAAAACAAAACACGCTATGATCGCGCACACGCCAATTTAGTTGATTTCGCAGAAGCACTCCATGAGCAACTGTCAACTTGGGATGATCTTGTGTCAAAAGAGGGGAAGAAAATGCTCTTCCGCATTTATCGGGACATAAGATTTTCGCCCAACAAGGCGCCGTATAAGACGCACATGAGTGGATACCTGGAGCGTGCAACTGAAGCGCTTCGTGGAGGATACTACTTTGAAATTAAGCCTGGCGCTACCTACCAGGGAGGTGGTTTTTTTCAGCCTGAGAAAGAAGATTTGCTTCGAATAAGGACAGCTATAGCGCAAGACCACGAAGCACTTTTCCACATCATTCAAGACCCACTGTTTCAAAAATTTTTTGGGCAAATTCAGGGCGAATCCCTCAAAACTGCTCCCAAAGGATTTCCTAAAGATCATCCAGCCATTGATTTGATCAAGATGAAGTCGTTTACCTTGGGCCGAACATTTTCCGACGATCAAGTCTGTGCCGAAGGCTTCGTTCAGGAGATGGTCGCAGGCTATCGGGCCATGCGCCCCTTTTTGGATTACATGACCGAGGTACTGACCTCAGACGGGAATGGACTTCCGCTATGATGCTGCATGAGGAATTTCGTTGACTTAGCAAATCCCAAAGTTGCCACGATAGTGAGGCTTTTTCCTTTGGGTCCGAATCAGAGATGAGATCGGTGTGAATGTCTCCTGCTATGTTAGCCACCTCTGCACAAGTGATTGCAGAGGTATTTTTTCAACTTCTCCTCCCGAACGCGCTTTCCATTCTACGAAGCCATCCGCTAGCGCTTTTTTGGAAACAGTGATTCTGATGGGAAGACCACGCAGATCAGCATCATTGAATTTTACTCCCGGCGAAGCGACTTTTTTGTGGCGATCATCATAGAGCACCTCTACACCAGCACGTCGAAGGTCGTGATAAAGATCTTCGGCTACAGCGATGGTCTCCTCGCTGTCTGCGAGCGAAAGAAGCTGCACCTCATACGGCGCGACAATCGGAGGCAGGCAGATGCCTTTGTCATCATGATACTCCTCGACCAGGCAGGCGAGCAGGCGACCGATCCCGATGCCATAGGATCCCATGACGATGGGCACTGGGCGACCGTCTTCCCCCATGAAAGTGGCTTCCAGCGCTTCGCTGTACTTGGTGCCCAGCTGAAAAATATTGCCGATTTCGACAGCCCGGTGCGCCTGAAGGACGCCTCCATGAGGGCTCAGTGCACCATTCTGCGCCTGAACAATGTCACCAACAAGATCAGCACTAAAGTCTCTCCCATAGTTCACGTTCACCAGGTGAAATTCGGCCTTGTTGGAACCACTGACGAGGTTCGGTGTTCGCGGAATGAGATCATCTGCTACCACCCACGCCGCTCCGGGTGCGAGCCCCACAGGAGAAGCATAGCCAGGCACGCAGCCAGCGGCCAGAATCTCCGCTTCTTCCGCCGCTCTCAGGTTGGTGACGCCGATCAGGTTTTTGAGCTTGATTTCATTCACCTCATGGTCTCCCCTTACCACAGCGATCAACAGTTTCGGCTCGTCCTCCCCGGACTTGCGGGCGTGGTACAGCACAACTTTGGCGGTTGTATCTGCGGTGATCCCGAGGAATGCACAGAGCGAATCTATGGTTTTGGCATCGGGTGTTGAGACTTCAGCCAATGAGAGAGGTTCCGCTGGAGGAGGACTAGGTTTTTGCATCACAGCCACTTCGCGGTTGGCGAGGTAGCCATGTGCATAGTCGATGAAGACGGTATCCTCCCCGATCGGGCTGAGGTACATAAATTCATGAGCGACCCTTCCGCCCATCATTCCGACATCACTTTGCACGGCCACGACCGGGAGCTGAAGTCGATCCATGATCCGGAGATAGGCGTCATAATGAGCCTGATATTGTTTTTCGAGCCCCTCCCAAGAGCTATCGAGGGAGTAAGAATCTTTCATTCGGAATTCGCGAACTCGGATTAGCCCTCCGCGAGACCGTAGTTCGTCGCGAAACTTGGTCTGGATCTGATACACTAGCTTGGGCAGCTGTCGGTAGGAACTCACTTCACTGGCAGCAAGGGTCGCCACGATTTCCTCATGCGTCATGGCCAATACCATGCGACGATCGCTACGGTCGCGAAAGCGAAGCAAAGATTCGTCAATGTCGAAGTATCGTCCTGTCTTTTCCCACGGCTCAGCAGGATGAACCACAGGCAGAGAAATTTCCACACCCCCAATGGCGTCCATTTCCTCCCGAATCACGCGCTCTATTTTTGTCAAGGCGCGCTGGCCTAGATGGAGCTGAGAGAAAATTCCTGTGGCGAGCTGACGAAAGTATCCAGCACGAAGCATGAGGTCGTGAGAAGCGAGTTCGGCCTCGCGGGTCGCTTCGCGGAGCGTGGTTCCAAGCAATTGAGATACGCGCATGAGAGAATGGGAGTGTGAGAAAAAATCAACTGGAGCAGCTCTCTATTCTAGTCTAGCGAGCGAAAAGGTTTTGGGGAAGATCACTAGCCAAACATTTGTTCTTTTTCGGCACTGCTGAGAAACAAGTGTTTTTCCAGTTTTGCGATCGAAGGTCGATTCATGCCCATCCAGCCGATCACCACCAAGGCACAGAGCAGCGCCAACTGGGAGCCTGTGAGGGCAAATGTCACTATCCCAAACAAGGCCGCTCCTTCCAAGATGGCCAGGTGAATCGCGAAAGCTGAGCGGAAAGTAATCTGCCGGATTTCCAGCGACTGCTCTTTTTGAATGGTGTTGAGCTTTTTCCGAAACAGAAAATCGCCCAAAAACGCAGCGATGATTCCATATCCGATTGAAAGGGGAACCAAGATTTTGCTCAAGTCTTCGGAGGGTTCCACAGAAGTCTGGATGACCAAAGCGGCGATCAATGCGAAGACGATAGCGCCTAGTATGAGGGCAAAAAACAAAATGTTGAGCTGGAAATAGTAGGAGCCTTGTGCTTGCTTCATATTTAAATTTATTTGTGGAAATTCAACGGAAAATAATTCTATTCCCCGAACTGAGGAAACCAAGTTCAGCGGTACAACTATACCCAACTTGAGACTTTCTTCTGAAAACCAACGAACAAAACCAATGAAAAAACCTCCCCTCCTCTTTCTGTGCTGCTTGATAAGTCCTCTTTTAGGATTCGGGCAACACCCATTACCGACGAAATCGATCTCCGTTTTTAAAAACGGCACCGCCTTCGTCGTGCGCTCAGGTGAAGTGACCCCTACGAACGGCCATTTTCGGCTCAATCGGGAGTGGTTACCCGAAGCCTTATTTGGGACCGTGTGGCTCACCTCTCCCGACAAAAGCATAGGTGCTGTCTCCACCTTTATCGACAGTGTGTCGAAGGAGACGGTGGCGACTTATCACCTTATCTCTGCCAAAGAAAACATCGGAAAAAGGGCCACTTTTCATCTGAAGAAAGACGGGCAGAGTGTAAAAGGCATCATTCGAGAGGTAAATGAGAACATCGTCGTCGTGGAGGCAAGTGAAAATTGGATCTTGTTTCTCGGGTCAGATATCGAACGAATGGAGTACGACGAGAAACCCAAACTGACCTTCACAGAAACGAAAGCCGAGCGCTTCATGCAGGTGGACTTCTTGAGTCCTAAGCCGAAGCAAACCATTGACTTCATGTACATGAGAAATGGTCTGTCTTGGTATCCTCAGTACCGCATTGATCTCACAGGAGAAGATAAGGCGACCCTCAGCTTTCGCGCCGAATTAGCCAATGATGCGGAAGACATTCATGACTCAGAGGTTAATTTTGTTGTGGGAGTCCCCAATTTCTTGTTTTCCAGTATGCTAGATCCTTTGTTCAACTTTGCACCTCTGGGCATTCGGGGAGGGGGTGGGAGCACGTTTGATGCCTATGGTTCGAACCTATATCAGGCCCGCGCGGTCATGACCCAGAGCTTTGCAAATACCGTGGCTTACGATACGGAGGTGGGCGACCCTGCCGGACTCCCTGCTGCCGTAGATGTGGATGGTGAATCACAAGAAGACCTTTTCTTTTACACCATCAATGGTGTGACGTTGCCCAAAGGTGGGCGCGCCATGTACACTGTGTTTTCACGCGAAATTGAGGTGGAGCATATCTACGAGTCGCAATTGCCCCCCAACACGACCAATAGCAGTGCTTATCTCACCGAACCCCGTACCCTGCCTGAGCCCGTACTCCATCGGCTCAAAATCACAAATGCCAGCACACAGCCTTTCACAACGGGTTCGGCGATGGTGTTTCGTACCGAAAATGGCAAAGCAAAGCCCATTAGCCAAGATAAGATCAACTATACTCCAGCAGGGGGCAAGACTGTTCTTACCATGACCAATGCCTCAGATGTAGAGGTAAGGCACAAGGAAAATGAAACTGCTCGTGTCACGAATGCCAAGCGAGAGAACAAGCTACAATACGATCTGGTGACAGTAGCAGGGGAAATCACCATCAAAAACCATAAGTCCACGGACATTCGGCTGGATGTACGAAGAACCCTGATTGGTGCGCTGAAGACTACCAATCCAGCATGGGAGCTTTCCAAGCGCGTGAATTTCAACAGCTCACTTAATGAAATCACAGACGTGTGCTGGGAGCTGAAGATGAAGGCCGGCGAGGAACTCACCATCAAGTATGGGTACGAGATCTATGTGAGATAATCTTGCGCTTGAAATTATCGCTCCGAGTCGGGGAATCATTCAATCCTTGGCTCGGAGCGCCATTTAAAGGACGAGATCTATGAAAGTCAGCTCGGGCTGTTTGAGCTGACAAGGGTTGCTGAGAAAAGATCATCTCCTCGCCAAGACATCTAGCACCAAATGAAACAACTCATTTGGCAGTGCTGCGATGCCAAATGCATAAGGGGGCACACCTTTGGATCGGTTCACGTGGCCGACATAAAAAATCATTGGCAAATCGATCTGTTCTTTCACGAGCTGCTGGTGAAATCGCAATCCCTCTTCGGCGATACCCTCCCTCTTGATATCTGATAAAATTAGTTCATAAGTCTTTGAGCGGATCATATCATGGGCCTGCTTGGATGTATAAGCAGTATCTACCTGAAGTCCCATTGATTGGATTGTGAGAATCTCGTACTCGAGTTTATTCACACTATCACAGACCCATAAAACCGGAAAGTGAATGCCCCTTTCTTTGGCAAGCGAAATTCTCTCAAACAAGGCAGCCTTTACACTACTAGAGAGCTGGTGAGAGTCTTTTGATTCGATGGCTCGGTTTAATTCTTTCTCCATCCGGTCTAATTCGCCAAATCGACTTGGGTCCTCTTTAATTTCATTGGCAAGGGAGAGGATCCGATCCGCCAGCTGGTTTCGCGTAAGATTTTCTTGGTTGTAGTCGAGGAGACCTCTGCGAATGTCAGAATTAAACTTTTTCCACTGAGCGCTGAGCAGGATAGCATCGTTGGCTAGTTCAGACTCTGCGAAAGAAAATATACTGTGCAATTTTTTAAGTGCTTCTCCAGTCTCGTTTTGGGCGAGATGGTCATGGATGAGGTCCAAAACGGATTGCATAGCGATGAGATCTTGCCCCTACTACAAATTTGCTGCTTCGAAGGTATTGCCCTTGCTGAGGTCTCCGGTGTCAAAGCCCAGCTTGAACCAGCGCATTCGTTGTGCTGATGTGCCGTGAGTAAAAGATTCTGGGATGATGTAGCCTTGGGACTGCTTTTGGAGGTTATCGTCTCCGATGGCGTTGGCCGCACGAAGTGCCTCTTCAATGTCCCCCTCCTCCAAGATGCTCTTCATGCGCTCGGCATGGTGCGCCCACACCCCAGCGAGAAAATCGGCTTGAAGCTCTAATCGAACCGACAGCTCATTATACTTCGCCTTAGACACACGGCCCCGCTGAGCATCGACTTGTGTGGTGATGCCTTGTAGCTTTTGAATGTGGTGGCC
Source organism: Bacteroidota bacterium (assembly GCA_036835375.1). Taxonomy (GTDB): domain Bacteria; phylum Bacteroidota; class Bacteroidia; order J057; family J057; genus JANQTF01. Next base: position 1,376 of record DAITMB010000001.1, on the reverse strand, counting down.
GACCTCATGCGCGACCACATACGCCATCGCAAAGTCTCCCGGGGCGCCAAATCGCCGTGCTAATTCTTGGTAAAAACTGAGGTCAATGTAGAGCTTTTCATCTCCGGGACAGTAAAAAGGGCCAGAAGCAGCACTTCCCATACCACAAGCCGACTGCACCGATCCTGTATAAATCACCAACACGGGTTCACGATATTCCCTGCCGTACTGTTCACGAAATAGCTTGTTCCACACATCTTCCGTGTCTTGCAGCACGACCCTGACAAAGGCGGCGAGTTGCTCCTCTTCGGCGCTTGCAGAAGCCACTTGCTCCTGGCTCGTACTTCCTGAAGAAGTAGCGTTTTGCAACACGGCCATGGGATTTCCGCCCATGAGCATCACGATGATCGCCACGATGATGGTGCCGAGGCCGAGGCCGGCACCGACTTTGCGGCTGCCGCCACTACGTCGGCGATCTTCGACATTGGAGCTTTGTTTTCTTCCTTGCCAGCGCATAGGGATGGGGATTCGGTGAAGGGGAGAAGGAGTGCAGATCTTGGCTGAAAGTAGCGCTATTCCTACTGATCTCAAAGAGATCGACGACGAACTTTTGGGAGAGTCACATGTCGTGCTGAGGCTGACGATGAAAGGTAGAAATTTCAGGGAGTGGTATTTGGAAGCAGAGATGCGCGAGAGACAGGAAAACCTATCTATCGCGCATGAAAAGGTAGAAAATATAGGATTGATTCGAGTTAAGACTGGGATTGAAAGTGTTTTCAGCTACCAGAAAATGATCAATGCAAGCAGAGATGATTTCCATGAGAAAACAGATGACAGCAGGTCTCTCAATGCCAAGCTTTGAGGATGGCCTTCGCTTCTTGTTGGTGGGTGCCAGGAACCTTAGCCACTTCTTCGAATCGCGCCAGAGCTGCTGAGGTATCTTCTGCCTGCCAATGCGCCCAGGCGAGATACCATTGGGCATGGGGATAATAGATGGTGTTGCCTGCGGCGAGCACTTGTTGGAGCTGGGTCACAGCCAATGGAGCATCCTTAGCGAAGAGGTAGCTCAAGCCGAGGTACATCCGGGCAGTGAGCACTTCATCTTCTGTCAGGTCAGTCGAGGAGACGATTTCGTTGAGCATCTTAGCAGCCAGCGGATAGTTTCCATTCTGGTAGGTAGCAAGGCCCTCTGCAAGGATCTCCGCTGCGGTGGGATCTACGCCCTTCACGGTAGTTGCGGCAAAAGGCTCCAAGTATCGACTCGACATTTGATCATAGAGACTTCCCTGATTCATGACAAAGAAGTAACCAATAGGCAAAAACAACAGGGTAATCACTGCGGCCATTCGCCAGACGGGTTGCTGCCAAAATGGGAGACTACGGACGACAGGTTTTTT